>DAIPLF010000071.1:0-5833 GCA_036769375.1 Candidatus Aminicenantota bacterium
GCCTACAATTTTTCCCAATGGCGTCCCTCGGTCAGGAACTCAAAAGAGAAAGAGAACTCAGAGGGATTTCGCTGCGGGAGATCGCCGACTCCACCCGGATCAGCCTGAGGTTCCTCCAGGCTCTCGAAGAGGACCGGCTGGACGTCATACCTGGAGCGTTTTTCGTGCGGGCTATTCTCCGCGCCTACGCCAGGGGCATCGGCATCGATGAAAACCAGGTGCTCAACAAATACCAGGAGACTTACACTTTTGAGGAACAGCTGCAATACGGTGAATCCCTGGCCAGAACGCAGCCGCGGCCGAAACATCTCTCCCGTTTGTCCGTCCGCAAGGGCGTCTGGATCACGGCGCTCGCCGTGGCAATCGGTGGGCTCGCGCTTTTCCTGGTATTCACCTATTTCCGGCCGGCGGAAAAAACCCAGCCCGTCCCCGTCAAACCCGCTCCAATCACGGATCAAGTAGAGGTCCTGAAGCGGAACCCGCCGCTGGAGCCGGAACCCTTGGTCGAAGAGGTCGCAAGCCTGCGCCTCGAGATCACGTTCCTAGAGGAGACCTGGATCCATATTTATGCCGATGGGGAGTCCGTTTGGGACGGAATCAAGAATAAGGGAGATATGCTCGACGTCACCGCCGGGCAGGAAGTGCGGCTGAGCGTCGGCAATGCCGCCGGGCTTGACCTGACCATCAACGGGCGCAAGGCCAAGCCGCTCGGCGCAAGCGGGACGGTCCGCTCGGATATCCGTATCACCCCCGAAAATTACCTCGACTTCCTTGTCCAGGAACAGGAAAAGACCGGCTAGGACGATGGAAGCCGCCAGCAGAAAGGGACCTCGCTTCATCGCCGTCTTTGTCATCCTTCTCGTCCTCGTGTTCTTTGCCATCGAATACGTCATCCGCACTTCCCAGGAGTTTTCTCCCACCTCGGTGACCAATGTCCTCCTCTCCTTGATGCAGATCATCGTCCTTATCCTGTTCCTCGTCCTGTTTCTCATCCTGGGGCGGAACCTCGTCAAACTCTACCTCGAACGAAAACGGAACATCGTCGGCTCCCATTTCAAAACCAGGCTCGTTCTGTTCTTCATCGCTTTGAGTATCATCCCCACCTTCCTTCTCTTCTTTTTCGCCAGCGACCTGATCAGCCGCAACATCGAGCTCTGGTTCAAGACGCCGTTCGATAAGGTCATTGAGAACACCAAGAGCGTGGCCGACGGCGTCTACGCCAACGCTGAGGAAACGGCCTACCACTACGCCGTCGTGCTGAGCGGCGAGATCCAGGGCCGCAGACTCGTCCAAGTGGAGAACAGGCTCGCCCTCAGGGATTTCATCCGTCAGAAGCTCAGTGAGTACAGGCTCGATGAGATCGGCATCTATGTGGATGACGAGGAGCTGTTCACCTATCTCAACCCCGGCCTGCCGCTCAAAGACTACAAGTCGGTCCAGCCCGGCCTTGTCCAGAAAGCCCGTCAGGGCGGCCGCCTCAGCAGCATCGAGCCTATGGGGGCGGGGGAGATGATCCGGCGCGGCGTCGGGTTCGATTTCGCCGGGGTCGGTCATGTCCTGGTGACCGCCGGCCGCTTTTTCCCCCAGAGTTACACGCAGCGGATCAACACCATCAACGCCTACGTCCAGAGGTACCGGCTTCTCGCCCCGCAGAAGATCACCGTCAAGACCTTCTACATTTTCATCCTGATGTTCATCACTCTGCTCATCATCTTCGCCGCCAGCTGGAGCGGGCTCCATCTGGCCAAGGGGATCACCGTGCCCATCGAGAAACTCGCTCAGGCCACCAAGGAGGTCTCGCGGGGCAACCTGAGCGTGCGCGTTGAGGACCCGGCGACCGATGAGCTGGGGACGCTTATCGATTCCTTTAACCAGATGATCTCCGACCTGCAGGAGAGTCAGCTCCATATCGCCCAGAAGACCGCCGAACTCGAGAACCGGAAGCAGTACATCGAAACCGTCCTCCAGAACATCACCACCGGAGTCATCACCCTCGACTCCGAGGGGATGATCACCACCATCAACTCGTCCGCCCGGGAGATGCTGGCCCTGGAGGATAGAAACCCGGTGGGCAAGGGATTCCGGGAGGTCCTCGTGGATGATAAGTACGGCGAGATCGTCAAGAACATCGCCTGGGGGATCAAGAACAAGTACCGCCTATCCGACAAGGAGATCAACATCATCTCCAACGGGCAGACGACCACCCTGGCCCTGGCCCTCTCTCCCCTGCCTCAGGCGAACGGGGATTTCTCGGGCATGATCGTCGTCTTTGACAACCTGACTCAGCTCATCAAGGCCCAGAAGATCGCCACCTGGAAGGAGGTCGCCCAGCGGGTCGCTCACGAGATCAAGAACCCGCTGACGCCGATCCAGCTCTCAGCCGAACGGATCATCAAGACGCTGAAGAAGCAGGACTCGAATTCACCCGCGGTGATCGAGGAAGGGGCGAAGACCATCATCCAGGAAACCCGGACGATCAAGTCGATGGTCGATGAGTTCTCCAACTTCGCCCGCATGCCCAAGGTCGACCTCCGGTCGGCCGACCTGCGTCTCCTCATCGAGCAAACCGTAGCCCTCTTCAGCGGCATCTTCGCCCAAGTCGAGTTCGAGGCCGAACTGGCGGCCGACCTCCCCGCGTCGCTCCAGCTCGACCCGGAACAGATGAAAAGGGTTCTGATCAACATCTTCGACAACGCCATCGAGGCCATGGACAAGAAAGGAAAGATCCGGGTCCGGGCCGTTTTCGAAAAGAAACAGCAACAGGTCTCGATCGAAATCTCGGATACGGGGCCCGGCATCTCAACCGAGGACAAGACCAAGCTCTTCCTGCCCTATTTTTCCACCAAGAAGAAAGGCACCGGTCTGGGACTGGCCATCGTCAACCAGATCGTCCGTGAGCACAACGGCTCGATCCGGGCGGAGAACGTCCAGCCGACCGGAGCCAAATTTACCATTCAGCTGCCCGCATGATGAAAGAAAAGATCCTGATCATCGACGACGAAGCCAGCATCTGCTCCTCGCTCAAAGGAATCCTGGAAGACGAGGGTTTCCTGGTGAAGACAGCGGATTCGGGAGAACAGGGCCTGGAATTCCTGAAGAACGAAAACGTCGACCTCGTTCTCCTCGACATCTGGCTGCCCAAGATGAGCGGGGTCGAGGTCCTCAAGAAGATCAAGGCCATGGAGGAGGGCCCCCAGGTGGTCATGATCTCCGGTCACGGAACGATCGAGACGGCCGTCACGGCGACCAAGCTCGGCGCCCACGATTTTCTGGAAAAGCCGCTTTCCCTGGAAAAGGTCATCCTCACCGTCCGCAACGCTCTGCGGCAGAAGAAGCTCGAAGAGGAGAATGTCCTGCTCCGCGAGCGCCAGCGCGGCCGCTATTATCTCATCGGGGAGAGCCCGTCCATCCAGAGGCTGAGGCGGGAGATCGACCTGGCGGCCCAGTCCGGGGGCCCGGTCCTCATATACGGCGAAAATGGGACCGGGAAGGAGCTGGTCGCCCGCCTCATCCATCAGCTCAGCCAGCGCAAGGAGAAGAAGTTCGTTGAGGTCAACTGCTCGGCCATCCCCGAAGAGATGATGGAAACGGAGCTTTTCGGTTACGTCGAGGGCGCTTTTCCCCAGGCAGTCAGGGACAAAAAGGGCAAGATCTGGCTGGCCGATGAAGGGACTCTCTTCCTGGACGAGATCGGCGACCTGAGCCTGAAGACCCAGGCCAGGTTCTTGCGGGCGATCGAGGAGCGGCGGTTCGAGCCGCTGGGCGCGTCGAGGCCGCTGCCTTTCGACTGCCGCATCATCGCAGGTACCACCCGCAGCCTGCGCGAGCTCATCGGCCGGGGGCGGTTTCGCGAGGACCTCTTCTTCAAGCTCAATGTCATTCCCCTCACCTTGCCGCCCCTGAGAGAAAGGTCGGATGACATCCCCCATCTGATCGACCACTTTCTGCGGCATTTCGCCGCGGAGTATGGAAAGAAGCCCAAAACCATGTCCCCGGAGGCCATCGGGGCCTTCCTTCGCTACGTCTGGCCGGGCAACGTCAGCGAGTTGATGAACGTCATTGAGCGGTTCGTCATCATGGTCCCCGAGGATGTGATCACCGGCTCCCACCTGACTCTCCTCGTCGAAACGCGCGAGCTCGAGTATATCTCCGGATTCTTTGAAGGCCGCGAAGGCCGGACGCTGGAAAAGGCCAGAGAGCAGTTCGAGAGACGCTACATCCACGGGGTCTTGATGAGGAACGGCTGGGACGTCCCCCAGTCCGCTTCCGACCTCAAGATCGAAGAGGGCCAGCTCCGGGAGAAGATCAAGGCCTTGAACATCACCTTCGTATCCTGAGCAGCCTTCCATGCCCCTTGACCAGACCGAGGCCATCGTCCTGCGCAGCTTCAACATCGGCGATCAGGATAAGCTCGTCGTCCTGTTTTCCAGGGAGAAAGGATTGCTCCGCGGCGTGGCCAAGGGCGCACGGAAGTTCGGCAACAGGTTCGGGAGCAGCCTCGAACCGATGTCGCTGGTCAAGGCCTTCTACTATGAGAAGGAGCGCAGCGACTTGGTGACGATCAGCCAGGCCGACCTCATCGAGTCCTTCTTCGAGGTCCAGGGGGATTTCCAGAGCGCCTGCACCCTGAGCTATTTTGCCGAGCTGGTGGAGGAGTTCTTCCCCTCGCGCGCCAAGGAGGATATCGTCTTCCGGCTTCTCTGCTCCGTCCTGCAGGCCATCAAGGCGAAAGGGGACCTGAGGATTCTCGGCCGGTATTTCGAGGCCTGGTTTCTCCAGATCAACGGGCTCCTGCCCGATTTCCGGCGCTGCCGGAAATGCCGGAAGCGGCTGACCGAAGGAGGCTGGCTGTCTCCCCGGATGGACGGTGTTTACTGCGAGCCCTGCGCGCCTTTAAAAAAGGAAGCGGTTCCCAAAGAGTTCTTCCCCTTTCTCGTCTGGGCCCGGGAAAACGCTCCCCCCACAGAAGGCGGCCCCTCCTGTTCGGCCGGCCAGCTGGAGGCCATCGGCCGAACCCTCCAGAGCATCATCATCTATCATCTCGAACGGGAGCCGAGGAGCCTTCACTTCCTTAAGTAGAGGACGAGTATCACAGCCCCGATCCAGAGCACCATATTGACGAGCATCGGCCTGTCCTGGATGATGATTTCCTCCGGGCTCCCGCCCTTGCCTTTGAGATGGACAAGGTAGAGATACCGGAAGATCCCGTAGAGGACGAAGGGGGTCGTCCAGATGAGGTGGGAAGTCCCGAACTTATCTACGGTCTCGGGGGAGATCGTATAGAGGCAATAGGCGATCAGTGTCGACGCGGTGACCACGGCGATCATCTGGTCGAGCAGGTAGGCGCTGTACTCTTTGAGGATGGGACGGTGTTCGATGGCCTTGTTCTCAAGAAGAAGGAGCTCATGGCGCCTCTTCCCCATGGAGAGGAGCAGAGCCAGGAGCATCGCGCAAATGAGCAGCCATGAGGAGATGGGCACCCCTATGACCAAGCCGCCCGCCACCACGCGGATGACGAATCCGGCGGCAATGACAAAGATATCGAGGATGACGACCTGCTTCAGCTTGAGAGAATAGGCAACCTGGAGAAAAAAATAGACGGCGACCGCCCAGAAGAAACCTCGCCCGAGAAAGAAGGCCATCGCCAGCGCGACCGCGGCCAGAACTCCGAAAAGGGCCAGCGCTTCGGAAGGACTGATCTCGCCCTTGGCGATCGGCCGCTGCGATTTCTTGGGATGGGCCCGGTCCTCCTCGCGGTCGCGGAGGTCATTGAAGATGTAAAAAGCCCCGGAGATCACGCAAAAAGAGAGAAACGCGCCTGCCGTCTTGAGCA
>DAIPLF010000071.1:5933-8073 GCA_036769375.1 Candidatus Aminicenantota bacterium
ATGAGCGAGATGGACAGGATCTCCTGGACGGACTGGTGGGCCTATTTCCTGGTGGGATTGGGCGCTATCTTCCTGATCGAAGCGCTCCTGCGGGCCTTCTCGCCCGATAGCCATCGGGCCATCGGGGGCCGCATCGTCGCCGGGCTCATCCTCGTCGTCATCGGAGGCTCCCACCTCATCGGTCTCGAGCACTGGTGGCCGCTCGTCCTGATCGTCGTCGGTTTCGGCGTCCTGATCTCCGCGTTTCTCAGGAGGTAAGCCTCAGATGCAAGGATTGATCCCCACTCTGCACGTCAGCGGAAAGACTCTGCCCGAGGCCTGGGAAAAGGCCGTCCTGGCCTGTTGGGAGCAGGGGGCGGCCATCGAGACCGAATATGACAAGCCGGGAGACCCGCCAAGCAGAGATTGCACCATGATGTGGGTTGTCGAGGACCCGTTCCGCGAGCCGCGCATCCATCGGGCTTTCCCCGGCGGGCTGGAAGACCTTGAAATCTACCGCCAGGAAGTCGTGGAGGGCGTCCATGACCATTGGATCGCGCCGGAAGAGGGGAAATGGACCTACACCTACCACAAGCGCCTTTTTGCCTATGAGGTCGAGGGCATGGTCATCGACCAGATCAACTATGTCATCGAGAAGCTCAGTCAAGCCGGGCATTCCCGGCGGGCCCAGGCCATAACCTGGAACCCCAAGCTCGACCCCCCGACCTATGACCCGCCCTGCCTGCAGCGGATCTGGTGCCGGCTTCTCCCGGACGGTGAGGGAGGATCGGTCCTCAACATGAACACCCACTGGCGCTCGAGGGACGCGTACAAGGCGGCTTACATGAACGTCTTCGCGCTGACCGACCTGCAGCGGGTGATCGCCGCTCGGATCAGCGAACGGACAGGCCGCGCGGTGCGCGTCGGCCGGTACGCCGATCTCGTAGACAGCTTCCACATCTACGGATCCTATTTCGGGGAGTTCAAGGGCTTCCTGGCGCTCGTTGAAAAGCGGAAGTTCGAGGACCGCACGTGGCCGTCAGAGTATGCCGAGCCGATGTTCGCCGAGGCCCGAGAAAAGCTGAAGCGGGAAAAAGCCGGCGGCTAGACTGATCAGCCTGTCCTGTCGTTTCCCTAAGATATCACGCGGCGGCGGGCCTCTTTTTGGCCGTCCCGGGGGTCAGCCGCGGGGTCTCTATACCGATCTTCCGTCCAGCCAGGATCCATTCCAAGGCCGCTTCGATGCGGCGATCCCTGGTCTCCGGCCGTTTGGCGCTCTGGATCCACCACCCCCAGAGCTTCCTCTGTGAAGGGGAAAGGGCTTCGAATCTCTCCCGGGCGCCGGGCTTCGCCGCCAGGGCGTCCAGCAGCTCGGCCGGGGTTCTCAGGTCCCGGTCGATGGCGTCAAGCGTCGTCCACGAGCCGTCGCGCTTGGCCTCCCTCAACTTGGACAGGCCTGGCTCGCACATCCGTCCTTCGGCCGTGAGTCTGGCCAGGCGCTTCTTGTTCGAGGCGGACCAGACGCTTCCGGGCTTCCGCGGCGTCCACCTCTGCATATATCGCTCCCGGTCGAGAGCCCTGACCGTCGAATCGATCCAGCCGTAGCAGAGGGCTTCATCGAGGGCCTCCTCGTAGGTGACCGATCTTTTCCCTGTTCCCTTCTTGTAGTAAGCCAGCCAGGCTTCGGAAGCCTTGTCGTGATTGGCCGCGAGCCAGCGCCGCCAGGCCTCCTTGTCCCTGAACAACCTAGGCTTGACCGGTGTTTTCATCCCGGATCACGTCGGCTTCCGCAGGGCTTGCGCCGATGGTGTCACGGCCAGCCCGCCAAGAGAAGTGCATCTGAGTTCCCGGGGCAACATTTTCCCGACGGCGAAGACCGCGTCCACAGTGTCGTCCAGTGGAACCGGATTGACATAGCCTCCCAGGACCAGGTCGGCGCAGATAAGCGCGCCGGAGGCGGCCACTGCATTGCGTGTGTGACACGGGATCTCGCAGAGGCCCTGCACCAGGTCGCAGACCGAGCCCATGCTGTTCTGCAGGGAGACTGCCGCCGCGTCAAGGGCCAGCCCCGCGGAACCTCCCATGGCCTCTACGGCTGCGGCCGCGGCCATCGCGCCGGCGGCCCCGATCTCCACCTGACAACCGGCCACCTCGGCGGCGA
>DAIPLF010000072.1:0-8070 GCA_036769375.1 Candidatus Aminicenantota bacterium
GCAGCATCGCGGTCCGCCGGTTCATCGAAGCCCGCCAGCCGCTGCTGACACTTCACGGCCATGTTCATGAGTCAGCCAGGCTTTCCGGCTCCTGGCGGGACCGGATCGGCCGCACCCAGTGCTTGTCAGCCGCTCACGATGGACCTGAGCTCGCCCTCGTCCGTTTCGATCCCGATAACCTGGACGCCGCCAGCCGCGAGCTGATCTAGGCGCCGGTCAATTGGGTTTTTTGCCGTCCCCTTTGAGTCGCAGAGGCCTGGCCGCATCGGTCACGGCGTCGATCTTCACCGCATAGCTCGTCCTGTTGGCGATGTCTTCATCCGTGACCAGATGGACATCCAGAATTCCGCCGGTCCTCAACCCCGTCTTCTGGAAATTCATTTCGTCCAGAGATAAACTCCAGCCCTCCATCCAGGTCAAAAGGTCCTGTCTCTGCTTCTTGGTGCCCCGGAAATGGACGAGAAGGTCGATGTCGCTCTGCGGGCCGGCGGTGGCGTTCTTGGCGCTGCCGATTACGTATATGGCCTGAATGCCAAAGCGTCCCGGGTCCAGATTTGAGGCAATGTATTCGGCCATCTCGAGCCGCCAGGCCCAGTGGTTCTCAGCCCGTTTCTGATCCATCTCTTTGGCAAGCGGAGCTGAAGGCGGTTCGATGCGGGGGTCGACGAGATATCCCACCGCCTCGTCGAGTTCAGCGTTCATTAGGATTCGGAGAACCTTGCCTTCAGCCGCCGCGGGAACGTCAATGACCCGGACTGTGTCCGCAATATCCGCATGTTCGGGCAGGACTCTGGACAGGATGTTCGGCGAGTCCCTGAGGAAACTTGCCTGGAAGAGGGTTCCGTGTTCGTCGGGGTAGAGAGGAATGTAGCGGATCTCGGCTTCCACCAGGTCCTGGAAGAAGTGGGTGCCGAAGGAGAGGTCGGGGAGCACGTTTCCTTTTTTCCGGGCGATCTCCACGAGAGCGGCGGTGTTCGAGATGTCCGAATAGGAGACCTTGACGCCGAGCTTGCTGTCTCCTCTGCACCCCCAGCGGCCCGGCCCCATCAGAATGAAGCGGCGCCGCGGTAGGAGCTTGTTCAACCGTCCGACCGCTCGTCCCACGGACAAGAGGGCGGCCTGGCTCGAGATGTCGTCGTAGCTCTCCGGATCCACATAGACAATGTGGGTGATGTCGGGCAGGCTTCCGTTGGAGATGAACCGGTTGGCCAGGAAGACGATTCTCTCTTTGGGCAGGTCCTTGGGGATGCGGGCCGGTCCGGCGCCCGCAAAGAAGCTCTGAGGCCGGCACTGGAGAAGATAGAAGATCCGTCCGTCGGAGGCGAATTCGATGTCCACAGGCGACTGGAGCTTTTCTTCCAGGAGATGCATCACCTGCCGGAGCTGGGGGACAAACGAGGTCTCGCTGACTAGGCCTTCAAATGTGACGACCAGGTCATCTCTCTCGAAGTCGATCGTCCTCCCCAGCGGCTTCCGGAGGCACTGGCCGTCGTAGACGGAAACGATCTTGTCGATGGCTGGGATATCCTCGCCGCATTTCTTCAACAGCTCCTTGATCTCGACGGTCTCGAAACTGTTCGTTTTCAGGTTGATGACATCGACGTTCTTGGGCGCATAGCGGACGACTTCGTCGGCCGTGACATTGACCCGGAGGCCGACCTGCCCGGGGGCGATCAGGACGGGGTAGTCGTCGCTCGTCCGATCGACGGCCCGCGTCCCCAACCCCGGCACCAGCCGCAGGAGGCCGTCCTCGCGTTTGATCCTCGGCGACCAGCGGAATTCGTTCCGGCTGAACGCGACCCCCGCAAAGGAAGGAAAGAAATAATCCCCCACCCGGGTTCCCACGACCTCCTGGATCATGATGCCCATCTCTTCGGCGAAATCGAGCAGCCCGCGCTCATCCCGGTACCCGATCGGATCCGGCCCAAATGTTGAGGCGTAAACCTCGGCGACGGCCTCCTTGAGTGCTTCCAGCTGCTCCTGCTTGCCGCCCTGGTTGGCCAGGAAGAGGCTCTTGTATTTCCCCGAAAAGGACGCGCCCGTCCGGTCCTCAAGGAGGCTCGAACTGCGGACGATGATCGGCCTGTCCTTAAAGTCGTCCAGGACCATCGACAATCCCTGAATGATATCGGTGGGGAAACGCGAGTTCTTGAACGTCTGGATGATATGGGGGTATTCCAGCCGGACCTGGTTGATATCCTTGTACTTCTGTTCGACGACCTCGTTGAGGTTGTTGTAGGAAAGAAAACTCAAGAGCCCGTCTGAAGTGATGTACCATGTCTTGGGGACTTTGATCTCTCCGAAGTGGCTCAGGGAATCGGCCGACTTCTTGAGGATGTGCTCGGCGAGATAGAGCCCCGCGCTCTTGCCGCCTAGCTTGCCCAGGCTCTCCGGGTAGAAGACGATGTGGTCAAGGATCTCATAGAAATCGTCGATTTCAATGTGCTCGACGGCGGTGTGGATAAACTCGGGCTGATCGGATAGAAAACGCCGGATCAATGAGACCAGGACGCCGCGCTTGTTGGCC
The DNA here is from genome assembly GCA_036769375.1 of Candidatus Aminicenantota bacterium. Lineage (GTDB taxonomy): Bacteria > Acidobacteriota > Aminicenantia > Aminicenantales > UBA8522 > UBA8522. Next base: position 2,528 of record DAIPLF010000072.1, read on the forward strand.
GGGGGAAGCTCGATCCCTTCGGCGGCGATGTGATGGTATCTCCGGATAGCGTCCACGACCTGAGCGAGGGAGAGGTTCCTGTTGGTCACCTGGACGAGAAAACTCAGGCGGTCCTCCTGGATCCACTTCAGGATGTTGGCGAGGATTTGTTCGTTGGTCAGGTGCTTGGCTGCCAGCCGGAAAGTCTCGTCGCTCAACTTCTCGCTGAAAGCGGGCATGGTCATTTGATAGGGACGGTTGTCGTCCTCCGGATAAGCAGCGGCTCTTCCCTTCTGCCCGGAGAGCGATTTTTGGAGCATTCTCTCCGCTTCCTGGACTCCGCTCCAGCTGAGGAAGTTGAGCATTCGGCGGGAGATACCAAGGAAAAGGTTTTTGTTGGTCTGGCGCAAAAAATTCAAGGCCACCCGCCATTCTTCTGCCTTGTGGGCGACGACGTCCTGCCGGGCCGACTGGTAGTCCTGGTAGGCCTGCTTCATCCGGGAATAAAGGAGGTAATGTCCGAGCCTCTCGACGATCGTCCCCAGGAGTTTTGTCTCCTCCTTCAGAAAAGGGCCGTCGTCGGCGTGCGGCATCTCCGTCGTGTAGTAAACGCTCAACCTCCCGACCTTCTTGTCCTGGACCTTGATGTCAGCGAACTGGACCCATAGTGTTTCCCGGAAGCTTTGCGACTGGCAGGATTGCCCTTCCAGCGTGATCTTGGCGACACAAATATCCGGGTATTGCCAGCCGGGGGGGATGGCCTCGATGATCCCTTTGCAGATATCGGCCAGGTTCGTATCCGGCTTGTTCAGGAGCTCCTCGATCTTGTAGAGGCAGCCCAGCTCCTTGGCCCGTTCGGATAAAAACCAAACCAGCGTATCGGCGCTTTTTGGCCGCTCACTCATGACGAATCACTCCCCGGCTGGTGGTCCCGTCGACTTTGATTTTTAAAGGAGAAGAGAGCCGAACGTGGCGGACGTGATCTGTTTCCTGCACGGCCGCCTGTCGGTTGAGCCAGCCCCAGTCAATCTTGAATCGATCATCCGTTCCCACCGAGAAGTAAAAAACCCGGAAACTGGTGATGTTATGGAAGAAATGGGAACCCTGGCTGAGCATGGAACTCGTTTCCGGGAGGGCGGACTCGACGATGACCTTGGCGCCGCAGATCTGGCCGAAATTGACGGGGATGCCGGCCTGAGGGTCGGATGTCCCCCAGCGGCCGAAGCCGATTAAGAGGTAAGGGCTGTCAAACGTGACCAGCCAATGGTTCAGTTTCTCGAGCTCCGCGGCGACCGCCTCGGAGGAATGAACGTTGAACCTTTCGGGCTTCATATAGACGATATCCCGGATATTTTCCAGGACCCCGTTTCCCAGAGCGGAATCAGAAGCCAGAAGGACGTTCTCCCCTTTGAGTTCCTCCGGTGAGAGCAGCACACGGGCCGAGGAAACGACCATCGGCCTGACCTGGAGGAAACCGAACCGGGCGGGCTTGCCCCGGCGTTCGTCGAGAGTCAGGGCGAACTCGATCTCCACCATTCTTTCCAGCGCGTCTTCGCAAAGCTTCAGTAAGTCCTTGAGAACGGTGTTAAGAGGGACGAGGTCAAACTTGAGGATCGGCGCGAAGTCGATAACCCGAGGGCCTTTTTCGGCGGTTCCGTAGACGATCTTGTCATCCTGGGCCCGGTAAGTGGAGGCGAGAAACTGGAGGACACCGTCCTTCTCTGCGTCTTCCAGGTTGTACTTCACCATGTATTCTGTCTCTTTGATGGGGTTGAACTCGGCCGGCCATCCCATGTTGATGGCCCAGAATTCCGATTGAGTCTGGCTCAGGAGGTCGGCCAGCGTGTTGTAGGGCGGGTTCGCCCGCGGATAGGCCGGGGAATAGGACCAGGCGATGCCGTCATCGACGATGGCCTTTCCCAGGCCCAGCGCGAGGTCGATGATCCCCTCGGAAGGCTTGGCGTGGCCGAGCGGATAGAAATTGTACGACCGGGCCACTCCCGAAATATGAGGATAGAAACGCTGACTGCGGCGCATCCCGACAACCTCCTGGATGATCACCGCCATTTTCTCATCCGTCGTGGTGTGCTTCGTTGCCCGGATATAGTTTTTCGCGTCCTTGAAGAAGGTCGAAGCATAGATAAACTTCACGGCCTCGACGAGATTCTTGAACCGGGAGTCGGGACTCATCTGGTTGTTGGGGATCATTTTGGTGGCATAGACACTGGCGAACGGCTCGAACATGGCGTCCTCGAGCAGACTTGAAGAACGGACAGCCAGGGGGGTTTGCACCTGGGCGATCAGGGCGCGAAGGTCGCCGACCAACTGAACGGGGAGGTCGGCCTTCTGGAAGGCCCCGGCGATGAGGTCATCCCGGAGGTTGGAGAGGGCCAGGTCGTAGAGACCGTTCTGTTCCATGAAGAAGTCGAAGAAGTCGGCCGTGATAACGGTCAGCGTAGGGATGTTGATTTCGATATCGGGGCGATATCGCTCGGCCAACCCGCTCTCCAGGATATCCCTCATCATGGCCAACCCATGGGCTTTTCCCCCCAGGCCGCCCCGGCCGATGGCCGTGAACTTCTCCTTCCCGGTGAAAAAGCAGCGGTCGAAGGACGCAATGGGCGGCGGATCAGGCAAAATCAAACCCACCCGCGGTCCTTGCAGGCCTGGGCAACTCGAGCCACGGCGATGGAAAAGGCCGCGTTTCTCATCGGCAGGTTTTTTTTCTTAGCGAACTCAAGAGTATCGTTAAAGGCTGAAGTCATCTTGACATCGAGCTTCCCGAGGACCTCATCTTTCTCCCAATAGTAGTTCATCTTGCTCTGAACCTGCTCGAAGTAGCTGCAGGTGACTCCCCCGGCGTTGGCCAGGATGTCCGGGATGACGAGGATGCCCCGTTCGCCGATCGTCCGGTCGGCCTCCACTGTGGTCGGACCGTTGGCACCCTCGGCGATGACCCGGACGCGCGGACGGATGGTCTGCACGTTCTCCTCGGTGATCTGGTTCTCGACAGCCGCAGGGATGAGGATGTCCACGTCCTGGGAAAGCCAGGCCTCTCCGGGAAGAACCTCATAGCCCATTTTTGTGGCCTTCTCCTTGTTGATCCCGCCGAATCGGTCCGTGATTTCGGCCAAGGTTTGGACTTCTATACGGGGCTCTTTTCTATACGCATAGGAGACGGCATCTTTTTGGTCCCAGCAGGATACGCAGACTACGCGGCCGCCGAGCTGCTCAAAGAGCCGGACGGCGTGCTGGGCCACGTTGCCGAATCCCTGGACACTCGCTGTGGCCCCATCTGCCGAGATACTGAGCTCTTTGAGCGCTTCGCGCAAGGCGAAGACAAGGCCGAAACCGGTGGCCTCGACGCGGCCGATGGAGCCGCCCATTCCGACGGGCTTCCCGGTGATGAATTCAGGGACCTTTTCCCCGCGCTGGGACTCGTATTCATCGAGCATCCAGAGCATGTGCTGGGCGCCGGTCATGATATCAGGGGCCGGGACATCGACCTGGGGGCCGAGTTCGTGATAGAGCCGCTTGACCCAGCTCCGGCTGAGCTGTTCCTGCTCCCGAAGCGTCAAGTAGTGAGGATCGCAGGCGATGCCTCCGCTGCTTCCGCCGAGGGGGATACCCAGCAAGGCGCATTTCCACGTCATCCACATGGCCAGGGCGCGGATGGTGTCGATGGTCTCTTCGGGATGAAACCGGATGCCTCCTTTGCCCGGCCCGCGGGCGTCGTTGTGCAGCACGCGAAAGCCTCGGAAAATCCTGACGCTGCCGTCGTCCATCCGGAGGGGGATGAGGAATTGGTGCTCTTTTAGGGGAGAGCGGAGGAGTTCACGGGTGGGCAGATCCAGCCCTAGCCATTCTGCCGTCCGGTCGAACTGGAATTGAGCCATGACAAACGAATTGCGCGCCTCTTTGCCCATGCTGGCTTTCCTCTCGTTTTCTTCTAAAAATAAGCTGAGCTCCACCAAAAGTCAAGGAAGGGGATCGTCCCGGCTGATACGGGCTGATTTTTATCACAATCCCAACACAACCCAAATAAACCGCTAACAATTATGCTGTATGTAGGAGGGCGGTGAATCATAAAAGTTCATCGACCATTATTCCATAACAAAGGAGTCTTCATGAGCCCTTATGTCAAGGATTTCATGGACGAAATCAAGGCCAAGAATCCGGCCCAGCCCGAGTTTCACCAGGCGGTCTATGAGGTGGTGAACTCCATCTCCCTGGTCCTCGACCGGCACCCCGAGTACCGCAAGGCCAAGATCCTGGAGCGGATTGCGGAGCCGGAGAGGGTCATCATGTTCCGGGTGAGCTGGATGGACGACGCCGGAGAAATCCAGGTTAACCGAGGCTACCGCATACAAATGAACAGCGCCATCGGACCCTACAAGGGAGGCCTCCGCTTCCATCCCACGGTCAACCTGGGGATCCTGAAGTTCCTGGCCTTTGAGCAAGTCTTCAAGAATGCGCTGACGACCCTTCCCATGGGCGGGGGGAAAGGCGGATGCGATTTCGACCCCAAGGGGAAGAGCGACAATGAGGTGATGCGGCTGTGCCAGAGCTTCATGAGCGAGCTCTTCCGGCACATCGGGCCGGACACCGACGTCCCGGCCGGAGATATCGGGGTCGGCGGACGCGAGATCGGCTTTATGTACGGCCAGTACCGGAAATTGAGGAACGAGGTAACCGGAGTCCTGACGGGGAAGGGCCTGGACTGGGGCGGCTCTCTCATCCGTCCTGAAGCCACGGGATATGGCGCTGTCTATTTCGCTGGCGAGATGCTGGCAACGAGAAAACAGACGTTCGAGGGGAAGACATGCCTCGTTTCCGGCAGCGGCAATGTCGCCCAGTACACGATCGAGAAGATCAACCAGCTCGGCGGGAAGACGGTGACTCTTTCCGACTCCAACGGTATCATATACGATCCGGCGGGGATCGACTCGAAAAAGCTCGATTTTGTCATGGACCTGAAGAATATAAGGCGGGGCCGGATTAAAGAGTATTCCGATAAATTCAAGGGGGTGACGTACACGCCCCTGACGCCGGGCCTGGATCATAATCCGCTCTGGGACTTTAAGGCCGACTGTGCCTTCCCCAGCGCCACCCAGAACGAAATCAACGTCAAGGACGCAAAAAACCTGGTCAAGAACGGCGTCTACGTGGTCGCCGAGGGTGCCAATATGCCGACAACCCCTGAGGGTGTGGACATATTTCTCGATGCCAAGATTCTGTTCGCCCCGGGAAAAGCGGCCAACGCCGGAGGCGTGGCCACTTCTGGATTAGAGATGTGCCAAAACAGCATGCGGCTGAGTTGGAGCAGGGACGAAGTCGACAAGCGTCTGCACCAGATCATGAAGAGCATCCACAAGACCTGTGTGGAGTCGGCCGCCGCCTACGGGACTCCGGGCAACTATGTCAACGGGGCAAACATCGGTGGCTTTCTCAAGGTAGCCCGGGCGATGATGGAGCAGGGTTTGGTCTGAGCAGCGAATTCGGCCGAACTAGCGGCTGGTGATCAAATTGCGGCGGCGCAGCTCCTCGACGGCCGTCTCCCACGG
>DAIPLF010000423.1:0-2228 GCA_036769375.1 Candidatus Aminicenantota bacterium
CAAGCGGCGCCGAAGGTCCGGGCTGTGCCGGGCCGAGGGATTCGGCGAGATAGGCGAGGGCGGACGAAGGCACTGGATAGTCGACGTCGTCACTTCCCCAGCCGTTCCAACGCTTCAGCGACTTCCTCCCGTATCAGCCACCCAGCGCTCGATGACCTCCCGGAGCATCGGGAGCGTCACCGACCCGTATTTCAGGAGCTGGTCGTGGAAGGCCTTGATATCGAACCTCGCTCCCAGGGTCTCCTCGGCCTTCTTGCGCAGGGCGAAGAACTCGAGCGCGCCGGTGTCGTAGCTGGTGAGCTGGGCCGGTGTCGCGATGACCCGGTCGATGAGCGATTCAGCCTCATGCTCCGAGAAGCGCCCCGTGGCGAAGACGAAGTCGATGGCCTGCTGCCTCGTCCATCCCATGACGTGGATGCCCGGGTCTACGACCATGCCGTGGGCCGGCCAGAGCCGCCGCCCGATCCGGGCGTAGGCCGACGTATACAGCCCCATCTCCTCAGCCAGGGCTTCCGAGTAGCGCGCCCAGCCCTCGATGTGCCCGCCGCTGATGGGAATCCGGGTGATCGGATGTCCTGCCGGTATCTCCATGGCCACGCAAATCTGGAAATGATGGCCGGGGTAGGTCTCGTGGAAAGCCGTTATCTCCATCGTTGATCGCGTCTGTTTCTCGGGCTGGTAAAAGTTGATCCGGTATATTCCCGGCCGGCTTCCGTCGGCTGCGGGGGGTTCATAGCCGCTCGAAGCCGTCTTTTCCAGGAAGTCCGGGATGGGCTCTATGATGACGTCGGCTTTGGGGATGGTCAGGAACCACTGGGGCATGGCCCGGCGGGCCCGCTCGACGGCGTCCCGGGAGAAAGCCAGAAGGTCCTCGCGGTCTTTAAAAGAGTTCGCCGGGTCGGATATGATCTTGGCCCGGATGACGGCCAGGTCGGAGGTTCCCGTGATCTCCCGGCCGATCGACGCAGCCTCCGCCTCGTACTTTTGAACGGCCTCCTGGCCGAGCCGAAACGTCTCTTCGGCCGGCCGGTCGAGCGTGGTCGCCGAGCGGAAGAAGGCCCGGTAGATCTCGGAACCATTGGGTAGGGCGGAAATCCCGATCGAATCCCGCGCCCCCTCCAAGTACTCTTTGTCCAGGAAATCTCGGTAGCGGCGTATGGCCGGGTTGATCTCGTCAGCCAGGAGTTTCTGCCAAGCCTCCCGGAATTCGGGCGTTTCGTCCCGCATCGCCGGGCTGAAGAACGGCGAGCTCTCGACGGGCGCTGCCAGAAGGGCATCAAGCTGGCCGACGGTCAGACGGACGGTCAATTTGGGGGCCGTGTAGCCGAGCTTCAGCCCCTCTCGAAGATTCGAGATCTCAGTATCGATGTACCGAGGGATCATCCCCCAGCGGGTCAAAGCCTGAGCGCGTTTCTCCGGCGTCCCGACGGGCTGGATTGCGGCCAGCTGGGCGAATCCGGTTTGCCAGCCCGACATGTGATTGACTGGCCAGAGCTCGGACCGGGCGATCCTCGCCGCCCGCGAGGCCTCGACGATCTCGTGCAAGTACCCGAAGGTCAACCATTCCGGTCGTCCCCAGAGGGAGGAGGCGTCAATCCGGGAGAGTTCTGCCGCCCAGCGGTCTTCTTTTTCCTGCCAGGCGTGAAGGGCTTCGAGGGAATTATCGGTCAGACGGTCCTGGGGAGCGTCGGCCCAGCCCAGGAATACGGCCAGTTCGGGGAAACGAAATGGTGCCTCTTTGACATATTCGTCCGCCAGCATCGTGACCCGGTCTGCCAAGGCCTCAACTGATGGCTGCTGAGATGAGGACTGCTCCTTTCGGCAGGCGGACAAGGAAACGACCAGGAAAAGCGCCAGAAGGCTGCAAAAGGCCTTTCTTTTTTTCATTGCGGGATCTCCTTTGCCATGCCCTATCCATCTTCGTGCTGACCTAATAATTGCGCTTCAGGTCCATCCCGGCGTAGAGGCTGCCGACTTCGGCTTCGTATCCGTTATAGATCAGGGTTTTGCGCTTGCCGTCTTCGCCGATCCGGCGCTCGGTTGCTTGGCTCCAGCGGGGATGGGAAACGAAGGGGTTGACGTTGGCATAAAAGCCGTACTCCTCGGGCCGGGACTTCATCCAGGCGCTCTTGGGCATTTTGTCTACGAACCGGATCCGGACGATCGATTTAATGCTCTTGAACCCGTATTTCCAGGGGACGACAAGCCGGATCGGAGCTCCATTCTGC
>DAIPLF010000424.1:0-2227 GCA_036769375.1 Candidatus Aminicenantota bacterium
GGGGTGAGGGGTATGGGTGCAGTGGGTCTTCCGGAGAAATGCGGTCACGGCTCTCTTTTATTGCATAAGGCGAGGGGATTCGCTAAAATCGGTATTCCCTGTCGCCAACTGCCATCCCGCTCCGGATATTGCATTGAGAGAAGAAAGGAGGACCGAATGACCAAGATCAGTCAGGACGTCAAGGCCCTGATCCAGGATGCCATCAAGCTGGAGATCAACGGCCAGGCTTTTTTCAACGAGGCGGCCGCGCTCACTCGCAACGAGCTCGGGAAGAAGATGTTCGTGAGGCTGGCCCTGGAAGAGGTTAAACACCTGGAAACGTTCAGCCGCCTGTTCAGCCAGGTCATCCAGTCGGACGAGTGGAAAAAACAGGTCCGGAGCGAAGAGCTCAAGGGACCTTCCCCTGTGATCCAGGAGCTCGCTGAGCGTATGAAGCGGGCGGAAGGAAAGAGCGAAGTCGAAGCCCTGCGCATTGGCATGGAGCTCGAGCAGAAGGCCGTCGATTTCTTCGTCTCCTCCGCGGCCAAGATGAGCGACCCCAAGGCCAAAGAGATCTTTGAGAAGATCGCCGACGAAGAGCGATTCCATTATGACCTTCTTCTTGCCCAGCACGATTCGGTGACGGGATCGGGCTTCTGGCTTGACAGCTCCGAGTTTGCCATGGATGGGAAGTACTAGGGGACGTTCCCCAAGGTGCCACCCTGGTGCTGATTCTGAGCCTGCATTGATAATAGAACGGCAAATAGAGGACGTCTTATCATAGGTCTAAGCATGGCAATTGGGCCATATCGAACGCCCGATCCTAAGCAGGGTGGCACCTTGGGGAACGTCCCCATATTGATTTCGGGGCTGAGCAAAGTTTACGCGACGGCCAAAGTCCGGGTGGTCGCGCTCCAGGACATCAACCTCGGTTTTGAGGAGGGCGTTTTCGCCGCGGTGACCGGGGCCTCAGGGTCGGGCAAGTCAACGCTCCTCAACCTCCTCGGCGGCCTTGACACTCCGACTTCGGGGACGATCGAGGTCGGGGGCAGGAACATTTCGAAGATGAGCCGGGAGGACCTGGCTCTCTACCGCCGCTCCCAGGTGGGGATGATCTTTCAATCGTTCAACCTCATCCCCGGTTTCAGCGCCCTGGAGAACGTGGCTCTTCCCCTGATATTCTCCGGGACTGCCAAGCGGGAACGCCGGAAACTGGCCGCTGAGATGCTCGCCCGACTTGGCCTCGGAGCGAGGACCGCCCACCGCCCCTCCGAGCTTTCCGGAGGCGAACAGCAGCGGGTGGCCATTGCCCGGGCGCTGATCAACCGGCCGCGGGTTCTGCTGGCCGATGAGCCGACCGGGAACTTGGATAGCCGCACCTCCCGGGAGATCGTGACTCTCCTTGCCGACCTCAACCGGGACCAGGGCTTGACCGTCATCATGGTCACTCATGAAGAGGCGCTGGCCCGGGAATTCGCCGGCCGCGGCGTCCGTCTCAGTGACGGGACGGTCCAGGCCGAGGAGAAGTGGCGATGAAGCTCCGGGACCACATCGAGCTCTCCATCGCCAACCTGTGGAAGCGGAAGCTCCGCACTTTCCTTACGGTTTTCGGAGTGACCATCGGGATCGGCGCTCTCGTCGCGATGGTCTCCTTCGGCAAGGGGATGCAGAAAAACGTGACCGGGAGCTTCCAGTCGCTCGACCTCTTCAACTCCCTGACGGTCTTCAGCGAAGATTTTATGGCGGGAGACCGCTTCGACCCGGACGATAAGCCTGTCGAAGCCGCCCCGTCCGGGGCGCCCCCTGTCTTGATCGACGATACGGTGCTGGAGAAGATCGCCGCGCTCAGGGGCGTGGATACCGTTTTTCCAGATGTCCGCATCCCGGCGATCGTCCGTTTCAGCGGCAAGCAGGAATTCCGGCTTGTCCAGGTCGTCCCGGCCAGGGTGATGTCGTCCCGGATGTTTCGCTTCAGCGCCGGCAAGGGATACGGGTCCGACGAAGAGGATGCACTGGTCATTTCGTCCTATCTCCTTAAGCAGCTTGGCGTCGGCGATCCGCAGCCCGCGCTGGGGAAGAGGATCGTCATCTCTTCGATCGGGTTCGATCTTTCCCGGTTCAACCCGGCGGACCTGGCGGCGGCTTTGAGCGGCGGGCGGCTTCCCTTTGTGATGGAGGATACGGAGTTGACCATCGTCGGCGTGGCGGAAAACCAGGCCGCTCTCGGCCCGATTCCCGTGCAGAGCGA
>DAIPLF010000425.1:0-2226 GCA_036769375.1 Candidatus Aminicenantota bacterium
CGATGACGAGGCCGATGATCCCGATGAATATGAAAATGATGTACTTTTCGACAAACCGGCTGAGGGCGATGATGAACGCTGTCAGGGCGGGCAGCTGCGCTCCCAATTCCGCGAAGATGGACGCGAACACGGGGATGACCTTCCAGAGCAGGAAGATGGCCACCAAGACCGAGAAGACGACGATGGCCACGGGATAGATCATGGCCTGTTTGACCTTGGACCGCAGCCGGACGACCTTCTCGATGTACTCGGCCAGCCGGCGCAGCATGATGTCCAGCGAACCGCTCTGCTCGCCCGATGCGATCAGGTTGCAATAGAGGTCGTCGAAGGCCTTGGGGAACTTCCGCTTCGCCTGGTTGAGCGTCGAACCGGCCTCGACGTCCTCCCGGACCGTGTTGATGACCCGTTTGAAATACTTGTTCTTGGTCCCCATGGAGAGGATGTTGAGGCTCTGGATGAGGGGCAGTTCGGCGTCGATCAGGACCGAGAGCTGCCGGCTGTAGACGGCCAGTTCCTTGAGCTTGACTTTCTCCCGCTTGAGGAACGGGATGACGATTCCCGCCCTCTTTGAAGTGACGTTCACGACCTGGATCTGCTCTTTCTGCAGGAGCCGGGTCACTTCCTCGACGGAGGACGCCACGCGCTCTCCGCCGACCGAGTCTCCGTAACGATTCTTGCCTTTCCAAACATAGACTGCCATGTGATACCCCTTATCTTCGGTTATTGGCGTGGGAGGCGTTGACGGAGGCCGTCTTCAGGCCCTCTTTTCTCTGGATGATCTCCGTCAGCTCCTCCGGGAAAGAGGTTATGCTCATCGCCGTTTCCAGCGTGATCGATTTCTTGAAATACAGGCTGGCCAGGGACTGGTTGAAGGTCAGCATTCCGAACTTCTCCTGGCCCATCTGCATGGATGAATAGATCTGATGGATCTTGTTCTCCCGGATCAGGTTGCGGATGGCCGGGTTGGGGATGAGGATCTCCATGGCCAGCACCCGGCCTTTTCCGTCGGCCCGAGGCAGGAGGGCCTGCGTCAGCACGGCCTCGAGGGACATGGAGAGCATGATCCGGATCTGGGACTGATACTGGGAGGGGAAGATGTCGATGATCCGGGAGATGGACTCGGCGGCCGAATTGGTATGCAGCGTCGAGAAGGTGAGATGGCCCGTCTCGGCCACGCGCAGGCAGGCTTCCACCGTCTCGTAGTCGCGCATCTCGCCGACGAAGACAACATCGGGGTCTTCCCGCAGGACCGACCTCAATGCGTTGGAGTAGGATAGCGTGTCCACGAACAGCTCCCGCTGGTTGATGATCGACTTCCTGGGCACAAAGTAATACTCGATCGGGTCTTCGATGGTGACGATATGGACGCCTCGCTCGATGTTGATGTGGTCGAGCATGCAGGCGATGGAGGTCGACTTGCCGCAGCCGGTCGGCCCGGTCACGAGGACCAGCCCGCGCGGCAGGTAGCAGAGCTGGGCGATGCGCTGGGGGATGCCGAGCTGGGCGAAGCTCCACATATTCGGCAGGAACCGCCGGAAGGCCCCGGCCACAGCGCCCTTCTGCATGAAGACGTTGGCGCGAAAACGGCCCAGGTCCTTGATCCCGAAGGAGAAGTCGAGCTCGAGCTTTTCTTCGAACTGTCTCTTCTGGCGGTCGTTGAGCACGCTGTAGATGAGCTGTTTGGTCTCCGACGGCGTCAACGCAGGCTGGTCGACCGACTTCAGGACGCCGTGCACGCGGACCCGCGGCGGGATGTAGGTCGTGATGTGCAGATCGCTGGCGTCCTCTTTGACGGCGATCTCCAGCAGCTCCTGTATGGTTTTGGCCATTATTCGATCTCCTTATCCGTTCTTATTCAATCTTTCACGCTCTCGCGGAGCACCTCTTCGATCGAGGTGACACCGTTCTTGATCTTGATCAGGCCGCTCCGCCGGAGCGTGATCATGCCCTTCTCTATCGCTTTCTTCTTGATCTCGCGGGATTGGGCTCGCATCAAGATCTGTTCCCGGATCTCGTCGTCGATGGGCATCACCTCGTAGAGGGCGATCCGGCCCTTATAGCCGGTGTTGTTGCAGGATTCGCAGCCCCCTCCCTTCCACGCCTGGACCGATTTTACCTCTTCCGGCAGGTAGCCGATATCGATGAGCGCCTTCTCCGGGAGCTTATGGGGAACCTTGCACTTCTGGCAGAGCCGGCGGACCAGCCGCTGGGCCGCGACCAGGATCA
>DAIPLF010000426.1:0-2213 GCA_036769375.1 Candidatus Aminicenantota bacterium
CGGTCATGGCCACGAAGCTGATGCAGAAGGTCACGTGGGCCAGGAAGATCGTGAACAGCCCCAGCTTGACGCCGGCGGCGACGAAGAGCATGAGCAGGCTGATCCCCATCAGGATCTCCGGGACGACGAGCGGCGTGTAGACAAGCCCGAAATGAAAGCGCTGCAGCCGGCTGCGGGCGAAGCGGTGAAGCGCGACGGCCGCGGTCGTTCCGATGACGAGAGACACGGCCGTGGCGCCGGCCGCTATGAACAGGGAGTTCTTGGCCGCGCGCCAGATCTCCGGCTCGTGGAACAGGCGCTTGTACCACATCAGGGAGAATCCCTGCCAGCCGCTCTCGAACCGGGAGGCGTTGAAAGAATTCGCGATCAGGATGATGATGGGGAGATAAAAAAAGAAGAGAACGGCCAGGGTGACGATGAACGGAAAACGGCTGCGCCTCATCGGTTCACCTAGAGCAAGGCCTCGGGCTTCTCTTTTTTGCGCTGCAGGACGAGCACCGTCAACAGCGGGGCCAGAACGGATAAGATCAAGATCACGGACAGCGCGCTGGCCTGAGGGAGGTTGCGGTCGACAAAGACACGCTGGGCGATTTTATTGCCGATCATCTCGCCGCTCGGCCCTCCGACGATGTCGGGGATGACGTAGGATCCCAGCGCCGGGATGAAGACAAAAAGCACGGCGGTGATGAGCCCGCGCTGGATCCCGGGGAGAAAGACCCGGGCGAAAGCCTGAAGCCGCCTGGCCCCGAGATCCCGGGCGGCCTCGAGGAGCTGGAAATCGAACTTCTCCGCGGCGGCATAGATCGGCAGGATGGTGAACGGCAGGAACGTGTACACGGTGACGAGAACGACGGCCCCGGCGTTATAGAGAAGTGAAGCTTGGGGCCCGATGAGGCCGGAGAAAGCCAGGACCTTTTTGATGGCTCCTTCCGGATGGAGGAGCACTTTCCAGGCGAAAATCCGGATCAGGAAATTCGTCCAGAAGGGGACGATGATGAGCATGAGGAAGAACCCTCTCCACCGCGCGCTCACCCGGGCCAGATAGTAGCCGATGGGCGTCGCCAGGACGATGCAGACGGCGGCGGAAAGGACGCTGATCCAGAGCGTCCGCCAGGCCACGATGAGATAATTCGGGCTGGCCAGAGAACGGAAGTTGTCCCAAGTCCAGCCGGAACCGATGCCGCCGTAGGGATTGGCCGGCTTAAGGGCGATGGCGAACACGAAGAGCGTGGGGATGATGAAAAATAAGGAGAGCCAGAAAAGTGAGGGAAGTGAAACCAGGACTTCCCGGATGCTCCGGCGCGACTCCCGCCTCATCAGATCAACCCCTCAGCGCTTTTCGTTGTTGTCCTCCGGCTCGCCCACCTTTCGGGGCGGAAGGGTGACCAGGCGTTCGTCCATGGCGCGGTAGCGGTCCAGCATGAAACCGTCATCGCCGTGCCACCAGATCCAGACGTCGTCGTTCCAGCGGATCGGCTTTTCGTCCAGGAAGAAGCGGAAGTGCTGGCGCAGGACTTGAACCCGGAGTCCATGCGTCTTCACCCAGTACTTGGTCGTCGAACCGAGGTAGATCATATCTTCAACGACGGCCGGCAGCATGTTGCGCCGGTGGGATTCCTCCGGTTTGTCGCGCGAGATATGGATCTTCTCCGGGCGGATGCTCAGATAGACGGGATTTCCCAGCTTCATGGATTTGTCGTTGAAGCAGATGACCCCGGGGATATCGGCGATCTTGACCTGGCAATATTCTTTCTCCAGGAGGCCCGTCACCTCGCCCTCCAGAAAGTTGGTATCGCCGATAAAAGCGGCGACGAAACTCGTCCGGGGAGCCTCGTAGATCTCGGCGGGGGAGCCGACCTGTTCGATCCGGCCGGAGTCCATCACGGCGATGCGGTCGCTGAGGCTCATGGCCTCTCCCTGGTCGTGGGTGACATAGAGGAAGGTGATCCCGACCTGGTCATGGATCATGTCGAGCTCGATCAGCATGCGCTGCCGCAGCTTGAGGTCCAGGGCGGCCAGAGGCTCGTCGAGGAGGAGGACCTGGGGCTTGTTGATCAGGGCCCGGGCGATGGCCACGCGCTGCTTCTGCCCCCCGGAGAGCTGGTCCGGTTTCTTGTCGGCCTGGTCGCCCATACGGATCAGGCGAAGCATGGCCTCGACCTCTGCGTCGATTTCGCCTTTCGACCTCTTGGCTACCCGGAGCCCGAAGGCGA
>DAIPLF010000427.1:0-2200 GCA_036769375.1 Candidatus Aminicenantota bacterium
AGGTCGCCTTGAGGAGCTGGATGATGGAACTTTTCCAGGAATTCCTTGGTCCGCTTGTGCGTCCCGTAGGTTTCCTTGACGAACTCCAGGAGCGGAAGGTGCCGCTCCGGGATCTTGACCTCAGCCGCCGCCTCAAGCCGCCCGGGCGCCGCGGTCGGAGGACTTCCCTTTTTTTTCGCTTCACTCATGGACCGGCTCCCTTGGAATCAAGGACATCTTCCTCCCCGTTTTCGGGCTCTGGTGTTGAGGCTGTGGAGGCTCCGGAAAAGAGCTTCGCTCAGTTTATTTTCTCTCGCGGCCACGACGGACTTGGCCGAAAAAAAACTCAGGATCTCCGGGGTCGAGAAATCCCCTTTGGCGGAATCCTTTCTTCCAGAAAAGGGGAATAGGTCGGGACCGCGCTGGCATTTGGAGTTGATATTGATACGGGCCACCTGGCTCTTGACGGAATTGACCAGCTGGGCCAGGGTCTGGATTTCTGTGCCGAAAATGCTCAACTGCTGCCCGAAGGGAGAACGCATGACGTATTGGATCGGCGCTTCCATTTTAGCATAAGAGACAAGCGGAATAACGGGGCCAAACTGCTCTTCCCAATAGATCTTCATTCTCGAATGAACGGGGGAGAGGAGGGCGGGGAGAAGGAGCGATCGGACCGACCTCCCGCCATTCTGGTTCCCTATCCGGCTGCCCTGACGCAGGGCGTCCTCGACCAGCTTATGCAGGTACGGGACCCTCTCCGGGTCCGCCAAGGGCGTAATCCTCACACCGGCCATCCAGGGCATGCCGACCCGGGTCTCGTCCAGGTCTTCGCTCAGCCTTTTCCGGAAGGCCTTCTCGATATCCTCATGGACGAAGAATATCTTCAGGGCGGCGCACCTCTGTCCGTTGAAGGCAAGGGCTCCCAGGATGGATTCCTGGGCGGCGACCTCGAGGTCGGCGTCAGGCAGGATGATGACCGGGTTCTTTGCCCCCAAGCCCAACAGACTGCGCAGCCTGTTTTTTCTTGGGTGCAGGCCCATCAGCCTGTTGGCGGTCGGACGAGTGCCGATGAAGGCGAAAACATCGATCTCCCCGCTTTTCATCAAAGGCTCGACGATTGTCTTGCCGTCGCCGGAGATGACATTCACCACTCCGGGGGGGAAGCAATCCTGAAAACCCTCCAGCAGACAGTCGAAAAACAGAACGCCGAACCTGGGGGGCTTGATGATCACGGTGTTGCCTGCCAGGAGGGCGGGGAAGATGAGGCTGAACGTCTCGAACAGAGGATAGTTGTACGGTCCCAGGCACAAGGCGACGCCGCAAGGCTCGTCGTGGATGAGGCCCATGATCCCTTTTTCTCTTCTGAGTGTCCGGGAATCCTTTTCCTTCTGAGAGGCGACTTCGATGACCTGCTCGATGTAGCCGATCGTCCTCTCGAACTCGTCTTCAAGCTCGCTATAAGGCTTGGCGATCTCCCACATGAGAGTCTTGACGATATTTCCCTTTTGGTCTTCCAGCTTCTCCAGGAACCGTTCTGCGGAGCGGACCCGGAGTGAAAGCGGGAGCGAAGGCCACTTCCCGTTTCCCGGGGAGAAAGCGCTCCGGGCGGCCTCCAGAACTTGGAGCGCGTCTCGGCCCGTCATCTCGGGAAAAGAACCGATCCTTTTCCTGGCCAGGGCATTCGACTTCCGGATGTGGATCGGGGAAAATACGTCAGTCCGATGGCCTTTCCAGGGGACGATCTCACCGTTGACCAGGATCCTGTTTTGGTCGAGAGAGGGACCAGGACGCATCCTCGCGGGGATATCGTTTTCACGGGGGAAAAGCCGGGTGAGGTCTTCGGGAAGGGACCCAACAGTAAAGAGACGCTCGGCCGTGGTCTTGAGCTGATGCTTAGCCCGCTTTGCCAATTTTTTTCGTCCCTATCATATCATTCCGGGACGGGTTCGGCAATTCCAGCTCGGGAGCCCATGGAGCTATTGACTCTCCCGGCGCTTGGGCCTATGTTTATGGCAGAGTCAAATACAGGAAGCTGTCATCATGGCCACCTGCATCAAGTGCGGCTTGGACAACCCCACGGACACCCGGTTCTGCGGGAACTGCGCGGCTCCGCTTGCGTCGGCAGGCGGGGAAGGTATATTTCAGACACAAACCCTTCGGACTTTTCTTCTGCAATTGCCCACCGGAACCACCTTCGCGGGCCGCTATCAAGTCATCGAGG
>DAIPLF010000428.1:0-2194 GCA_036769375.1 Candidatus Aminicenantota bacterium
GCCCGGCCAGGAATTTGCCGTTGTTCGGGTTTTTGAAGTGATGATAGGCAGATCCGATGAACGAGCCGACGATCATGGCCCTCCCCTTTCCCCGGGGAGCCGTTACGATCGCTGGCTGACCGCTGTCGAATTCCGCAAGGACCCGGGCCTTGGCGCCGAGGAGCTCAAACCCCTCTTCGAAGAACAGCGTATCGAGCTTGTCGCCGTCCTTGAGAAGGGGAAGTTCCTCATGGACACCTTTTATCCTGAGCGTCGACGGCTTGGGGAGGGGCATGAGATAGGACTCGCGGCAGCCGAGGACTTCATGGAGCCCGCCGCCCGGAATGATTTCGGAAGAAAATCCCCGCTCATCGACCCAGCCGCAGCGCGCCTCGCTGACGAGCGTTCCTCCGGCTTCGGCATAGGCGATGAGTTTCTTCACGTCCGGCTGGGACATCATCACCGGGTAGGGAACGATGAGCAGCTTGTATTGGCTCCAGCGCTCCGGCGTAAGGTCCATCACGTGGAGGAAATCGGCAGGGATCCCCCGCTCGAAGAACGCCTTGTGAATCCCCTGCAGGGATTCGCTCAGGTTATTCAGGCCGACAGTCTGACCCTCTCCGGTGAATGTCTGCTGCCCGCCGACCATGTGGGCGAGCGGATTGTACAGGATGGCCACCTCCGCCCGGGGAGGCCGGCTGCGCAGGAAGAGGTCCATGTTCTCGGTGACGACTCGGGCGACCTTGCCCGCCGCAACCGCACGCTCCGTCACCTTCCCGTCGAGCTCCACGAGTCCATAGCCTCCGGCTTCATAGCCCGAGCTCATCGGATAATAGGCATAGATATTGACCGCCCGGGCGCCGCAGGAGATGACCGACCAAATCCAATCGCGGAGGTCCGACGCACCGACCGGCAGGCTGAGCTTCATCCCGAAGACGCCGTAGCCGGCCTGGAGCTCGCCGATGTAAAAGCCGCCGTTCGCCCAGCTCATCGAGCGGATAAAGTCATTCCCCGCCGCCCGGAAAAACGGCGACCAGGGGCGGACCGTCCAGGCGTGCTTGGGGTAGATCGAGACGCCGTAGTAGTCGACCGCAGCGGCCATCTTGCGGTCGTCGGGCGTTCCGCTCCAGACGGGCTTGCTGTAAAGGCCGGGGATGGCCGAGTGGCTGGTCACAACGCCCCGCGGCACCACGGCCTCCACCGCCTCCGCTTTCATCTCCAGGTCTTCGGCCAGCTTGTCGGAGATGAAGTTCTTCCAGTCGATGTAATCGGTGTAGGTCAGGATCGTCCCGAAGCGCGGCGGGTCGACCTCTTCCCAGCTCTCGAAAGTGCGGTACCAGGCCTTGTTGAGGCTGTCAAGGGTGCTGTATTTCATCTTGAGCCAATCGCGGAACCTGGCCCTGGTCGAATGGCAGTAGCAGAACTGCAGATACTCCGGGTCCCCAAGATGATAGATCTCCGCCCAGTTGATGATGTGGGGCTCGCTCCAGAGGTCCCATCCCAGAAAAGCGGGGTTGTCTTTGACAACCTTAGCCGCTTCGGCAAAGAAGCGGAGGATTCTCTCCCTGACCTGGAGGTGGTCGAAACAAAACCCCGGGGAGGCCTGGGATTCGACGGCCAGGCCGTTCGAAGCGACGAACTTGGAGTCCGGATATCTCCTTCCCACCCAGTCTGGAGCGGAATCGATATAGACCTGGACGATGACCCTAAGCCCCACCTGCCCGGCCAGGTCGGCGACGGTGCGCAGGGCGCTGAAATCATACCGGCCTTCCTCCGGCTCGCAGTTCGTCCATTCGATCCACGTGCGGACGGTGTTGAAACCCAGGCTCTTGATCTGTTCCAGGTCCTTTTTCCAGAGGCGGGCCGATTCGGATGTCACCTTCTCGAGCATCGGAGCCCGGGCCTTGCCTCCGGCGTACCAGACGGAGACGGGGAAGAACTCGCTCTCCCCCTCGGCCGAAAAAAGGGGAGCGAGGAGTCCGAACAGAAGGACCGCCGGAAGCACGGATCTCCTGGGCAGAAGATCATTCCGAAGGATGCTCATCTCAATCTCTCCTCATTCTTTCCTGGCGAAGGCACTGCCGACGGAGTTCAAGAGAACAGGCTCGCCGTTGACCGTGTCCTGGGTCAATTCCCATATGATGACCCCGGCCGCGTTCTTGTCCAGGACGTACCGGCACTTGGCGCCGACCGACTGCTCGTCATCGTAGGAAAC
>DAIPLF010000073.1:0-7909 GCA_036769375.1 Candidatus Aminicenantota bacterium
AGCCGCCAGTAGTCGGCGATCTCCTCAACGCTCTTGAATTTCCCGGCGTACCAGGGGACATGATATTGAGACGAAAAAGGGGACTCCTCCTCCCCTCGGGGGGAACCCTCGGGATCTTTGCCGAAGCGGAGGTTGGTGACGGGAATATACCAGGCGAACATGACCCGGACGGTCTTTGTCTCTCCTGGTGGAACGGTCAGGGGAACGAAGAGCGACGCGCCCGGGCTGGCCCCTTCCTGGGGAGGATTGGCCATGAGCTTGGCTTCTTGAATATTTTTCCAGGTCAGTGTTACGGCATCCCACCAGCCGCCCCTGAACCAGCCGTGATCGACGACGGCCTTTTCATCATCGACGAAGACGGCCATGGCACCCTGGTCTTCCGGCTTCGCTTCGGTTCCCTCCTGGAAAAGAACAAAGCCATTCTTGATGGCCCGAACCCCGTTCTTTTCTTCCGTCACGGCCATGAAGTTCTTGGTGTTGAAGGAGAAGACCGCCTCGACGGCCGCGCTCGTGGGATTGCTGAAGGAGTACTCCAGGCCGCCGACGGGGAGGCTGGAGTTATCGGCATCGCCCGGGATGAACGGACTCCAGCCGGTGAGGGTCACATCCAACGGAATGCTGGGATCCTTAAGGGTGGCGGCGCCGAAAGGAAATCGCGCCAGAAAGGAGGCCTCCTTGAACCTCGGCAGCCCGTAGCTCATGCCGGAAGCGCCGTTTCCTGCCCCTGTCGTCCCGAAGATCTTCCAGCCCGGGACGGGCCCCTCGAGCACCCTGGCCACATTCGTTTCGCCCTTCACGCATAGGGCGGCGAAGGTGCAGGGTTCGTTGAAAAACTGGAGGACATTCCGGACCGAAACATGGGAGATAGCCCCCGTTCCTTCCAGGCAGAACATCCCGGCCCCGATCCCCCCGATGGGGAAAGCCACCCGGTTCAAGGTGGCGCCCTCATATGGGCCGTTATATCCCCTTCCTTCTTTAACTGCTGTGGCCTTGTTCCCGGATTGGCAGCCCGCCAGCGCGAAGGCGAGGATAGCGAGACAGATGGTCAACCTTTTGTTTGTCGTCATCGTTAGTGCCCTCCTTCTCGAATGATCTCTAAAAAACGACCGGTCACCGGAGAGAGGCGGAGGCGGCGTAAACGACCACATCGGAAAGGTAAAGCTCCGCCCCGGGAGAAGCGTTCAGCAGTTTGACCCTAATGCGGTGCTGGCCGGGCCGGAGCCGGTACCGCCAGAAGGGGGTGGGCTTCCGTGTCCGGTCAGCGGTCGGAAGAACCGACCTCACGGCCGGCTCCTCGTCGATCGTCATCTCAACGTCAAGGTCAATGTCCGGGCTTTCTTCGCTCGGCTGAACCGCCCCACCGTTGACGGCGAACCCGATCCCGTCAAATGAGAACTCCGCTTCCCTGGCCGTCTCATTCAGATGGATATCGAGCGTCCTTCTCTCTTTTGGAAAGTGCCCTTCGAAGCTCACTTCGAGAGGGACAGCCCTCGGCCTCTGGACTTTGAGGCGGACCGATTCGCTGTCGACCACCCCGCCGTTCCTCCCGACGAGCTCCAGCGCATGCTTGAACGACAGCTCATAGGCTTCAAGAAGGGAAATCGTTGTGTATTGGAAATCTCGAGCCTCGACCGCGGACAATCCCTGTTTCCACGCTTCGGGGACATTCGCATAGCCGATCATCGTCCCCAGGATGCCTCCGGCCGTGGCCGGGTTGCAATCGGAGTCGTCACCGGCCCGGGCGCTGATATCGATGGTTTTGCCGAAATCCCCCTCGCCGAAAAGAAGGCCCAACACCACCCAGGCCGAGTTGATCCGGGCGTCGATGTTAAAGGAGCTGAATACCCCTTCCGGGCAGCCGATATCTTCACCCCACTTCCTGAGGACCTTGAACCAAGTCTCTCTCCAGTCCTTCGGATTCTCCCGGTGCCCCCGGATGACGCTTTGGATAGTCTGGGCAAAAAGACTCTCCGGAGGGATCATCCGGAGGGCCTCCTGAACAATCCGACCGACATCATTTTCGACAAAGGCCAGGGAGTACAGCGCCGCGACATACACTCCCCCATAGTAACCGTCCCCAGAGTTCATGATGTGACCGACCCGGTCGCAGATGGCGGCGGCCGCGTTGGGCATCCCCGGGCTCATCAGACCGGCAAAATCGGCCTCGATCTGAAAGTCGATATCGTCCGCATGGGGGTTGTTCAACCAGTGTCCGGACTGCGGCGGGGCGATGCCGTTGAGGATGTTGTACCGGGCCATCTGGTTGGCATGCCAGAGCATGTAGCCGGCATTGGCGAACTTCGCCGCGAAGGCTTCCGCAGACGCGCCGAGTCCCTCTTTCTCCAGCACCTCGACGAACGTCAGGTCCATGTAGATATCGTCGTAGAGCCCGGGCCCATTTTCAAAGTTCCAGCGGAGTGAATCCCGGTCATAGACAAGGGGCTGATAATCATGGATGAAAGTGTTCTGGAAGCGGAACTCGGTCGGCCCGCCGTAGGTGCAACCTATGACCTGACCGGCCCAGCCGCCTTTGATCTTGTCGAGCAGCGCGCCTCGAGAGAGAGTGACCAG
The DNA here is from genome assembly GCA_036769375.1 of Candidatus Aminicenantota bacterium. Lineage (GTDB taxonomy): Bacteria > Acidobacteriota > Aminicenantia > Aminicenantales > UBA8522 > UBA8522. Next base: position 2,572 of record DAIPLF010000073.1, read on the forward strand.
CCGGTCCGGAAGCGGTTCTTGCCGCTTCCCGGCCGAAGCCGGAATGCAGAGGAGCATGACGGCAAGGGTCATTCCCCAAGGAAGGAGTTTTTTTAGTTTCTTAGACCACATCCATGAAAGCCGGGGGAAAGCGGATGGTCCCTTTGGGACCGGGCCCGGGACGGGGAACGACCTCGGCGACCAGGAAGCCCTTGTCCGGGACCGGGAAGGACACTTCCAGCCCTTTGGGCCGCGCCGGGACGAACCCGAAGCGGGAATAATAGCTCTGCTCTCCCACTACGACCACCAAGCTGTAGCCGTGCTGCCGGCACGCTTTGAGCCCCTGGGTGAGGAGTTCAGAACCGATGCCTCTGTTCCGGAAATCCGGGTGAACGGCCAGCGGCGCCAGGGCCAGGCCAGCTTCCTCCGGCAGTCTCGGGTCGGGAGGCCGGATCGAAACCCGGCTGAACAGGGCATGTCCAACCGCCCGGCCTTCAAGGTCGGCGACCAGAGAGAGACTGGGGATGAAATCGCGAGTGCCGCGGATCTTCTCGACCAGAGCCGCCTCGTTTTCCCTTCCGAAACACAGCTGGTGGATTTCCCGAATGACGGCAAAATCACGGGGCTCTTCGGGCCGGATGAGGATCGCCTCCCTTTCCTTCATTCCGGGCCAGATTATACTCCGACTGGACGAATAAAGAAAAGAAATTTAAAATTGACTGATCCAGAAGGAGACCGATCATGGAATCATTGTGGAGCGCCCAGGCGCTGATCGCGCTGGCGACGCTGACAGCGCTTGAGATCGTCCTCGGCATCGACAACATCGTATTCATCTCCATCTTGGCTTCCCGTCTGCCCGAAGGTCAGCGGCAGAGGGCCCGCGTCATCGGTTTGGCCCTGGCCATGCTCAGCCGGATCGGCCTTCTCCTGTCCCTGACCTGGGTGCTGAAGCTCACCCAGCCGCTTTTCTCAGCTATGGGGCAGGAGATCTCCGGACGGGACATCATCCTCTTGGCCGGCGGCCTTTTTCTTCTGGCCAAGAGCACGTTCGAGATCCACGAGAGCCTCGAGGCCCCGGAGACAAAAAAGCCGGGCCGCGGCGGGCGGAAATTTCTCTTCGTCCTCGTCCAGATCATGATCCTGGACATTATCTTCTCTCTCGATTCGGTCATCACGGCCATCGGCATGGCCCGGCAGATCGGCGTCATGGTCCTGGCGATCGTCATCGCCGTTATCATCATGATGCTTTCGGTGAACGGGATCAGCCATTTTGTCGAAGCCCATCCGACGATCAAGATGCTGGCCCTGAGTTTCCTCATCCTGATCGGGGTCAGCCTGGTCGCTGAAGGGTTGGATTTCTACATTCCCAAGGGCTACATCTATTTTGCCATGGCCTTTTCCTTGTTCGTTGAGTCCCTGAATCATAGAGTCAGGCAAAAGCAGGTCGAGCCCCTGCATCTGCGCAGGATAATGAACTGATGGAGGTCATAATGAAAAGGGTTTGCCTCTTTGTCATCGTCCTTCTGTTGACATTCTCCGGCGCGACAGCTGCCGCCGACAAGGTCGCCGCCGACCCCCGGGTCAAGGCGGCGCTCGAGGCGGCCAGGATCTGGCTAGAAGCTCAGCGCGCCTACGACCGCATCCCGGGCGTGTCGGCAGCCATCGTCTATGACCAGCAGCTCCTCTGGAGCGGCGGGTATGGCTACACCGACCTGGCCAAGAAGACCCCGGCCACGGCCGGCACCATATACAGCATCTGCTCCATCTCCAAGCTCTTCACGAGCATCGCTGTGATGCAGCTTCGCGATGCCGGAAAGTTGCGCCTCGACGACCCTGTCGAAAAGCTCCTGCCCTGGTTCAAGATCCAAAAGACCGCGCCTCAGGGCCCTGAGATCACCATTGAAGGGCTCCTCACCCATGCCTCCGGGCTGCCGCGGGAATCCGAATATCCTTATTGGAGTTCCCCGGACTATGTTTTCCCGACGCGGGAGCAGGTGAAGGAAAAGATCGCCACGCAACAGACTCTCTACCCCGCGGAAAGCCATTTCCAATACTCCAACCTGGGCCTCACCCTGGCTGGCGAGGTCGTGGCGGCCGCCTCGGGCGAGCCATACGACCAATATGTGAAAAACCATATCCTCCGCCCGCTCGGCCTAACAGGAACGACACCCGAGATTCCCGCCGACCAGAGAGGAACCCGTCTGGCCACCGGCTACAGCATCCTGACACGTGACGGCGAGCCCAAGGCGATGCCCTTCTTCCAGGCTCGCGGCATCGCGCCGGCGGCAGGCTATGCCTCCACTGCCGAGGACCTGGCGCGGTTCGCCTCCTGGCAGTTCCGGCTCCTCGGCACGGGCGTCACGGAAATCCTCAGCGCCAATACGCTCCGCGAGATGTACCGGATCCACTGGGTGGAGCCGAACTTCGAGACAACCTGGGGGCTCGGGTTCAGCGTCTGGCGCCGCGACGGCAAGGTCTTCGTCGGACACGGCGGCTCCTGCCCCGGATTCCGGGCGGCTGTCCTTTTCCGGCCGGAGGAAAAGGTGTCCGCGGTCTTCCTTTCCAATGCCCACGAAGCGGCTTCTGAGGCCTTCGCCCAGTGCCTGTATGATATCGTGGCGCCGGCCATCAAGGATGCCGTCAAAAACCCTTCGGCCGCAAAAAAACCGGATCCAAAGTTGAACAAGTACCTTGGGACCTACAGTTCTTGGAACGGAGAAACGGCCGTTCTCTTGTGGGGGGACGGTCTGGCGGTCATGGAACTGCCGACGATGAACCCGGTGAAATCCATCGTCAAGCTAAAAAAAACAGGTGATCACACCTTCCGGCGGGTGAGAGATGATGAAGAGCTCGGCGAGGAGGTCGTTTTCGAGATGGGGCCGGATGACCGCGCCGCCCGCCTAAAATGGGACAGCAACTACTTTCCCCGCATCCGCTAGAGAGGCCACCCGTTCGAATGGGTCTGGGACTTGGGTTCAGAAGCACAACCCGGAAGCGCCTTCCGGCTCGTTTATGCTCTAGCGGGGAAGCTGGAGCGACCAGAGATCGCCCCTAAAGTCGGAGAGCAGCATATAAAGCCGGTCGGGAGCCGCCGTCACGATATAGGTCCCGTACATTTTCATGTCAGGAGGCTTATGATCGTGGAAGGCGGCGAAAGGCTCGCCGGAAGGTTTTCCGTCGGCCGCGAACCGCTGCGCCCAGACGCAGAAGAAGTCGTCTCGGTTGGAGCCGTAATAGAGAATCCGGCCGTCCTGCGACCAGGTGGGTGAGCCGATAAAGAAACGGCCTTCGTCAATCTTTGTCCATGTTTCCATCGCGGCCGGCTTGTCGCCGACATCGGCAACATAAAGAGACACCGACCCTTCCGGGCGGAGGATCGTGAAGGCCACGGAACGACCTGAAGGCGAGAGAGCCGCTTCCCATAGTTCCCCCTGGCCGGTTGTGTCAAGGACAGTGATGGGAGCTCCTCCCGCGATATCCTGGCGTGCCAGCCTATCGGAGAGAACAAGGATATCATTGGTTTTAGGGAAAAAACCGAAGATGGCGCCGCCTGGCGGAATTCCCGGGACCGGCCGGGGCGCCGCGCCGCTCTCGACAACGTAAGCGACACGCTGGCCGTCCACGACATCGCTGTACGCCAGGCGGGAGCCGTCCGGACTCAGGACAGGAAGGAGATTGATCGTCTTCCCCGAGCAGGCAATCGAATCCTCGCGTCCAGTCGCGGTCTCGCGAACCCTGAGCTCGGTCTGCTGCTCGGAATAGGACGTCCAGACCAGCCTGGAGCCGTCAGCCGAAACGGCGAGGTTCATTTTTCCCAGGGGATTGGAGGTCACCGGCTCGAGCGGGCCTGATGCCGCGCCGTCGCTCGATTTCAGGGGCACCGACCAAACATTCAGCACGGACGTCGTCGTGCTGAAGACCATCCGGCCATCGGTGGAAATCGAGGCTCCGAACTGCATCCCGATGGGTGAAGTGATGAGCTCGGGTTGTCCCCCCACTCGATGGGATTTCTGGGAGAGCGGAACGCGATAGAGGCTCATGCCGCCTACCGTCGAACCCTCCGAAAAGTAAAGATAATTGTTCCGCCAGGCGAGAAGGAGACGGAAGAACCTCGGACGGAGGCGCGCCGGGGCCTTGAGGCGGACGGCGGGGCCGCCTGCGGCGGGCGCCAACCACCAGTCGCGGCTGTCTTGGACACCCGGTTGATAGCCGTTGAAGAGAATATGCTTTCCGTCGGCGGACCAGAGCGGCCATGACCACGAGGCTCCGGCCCCGGGAATCAAGAATTCCGGCTGGAGGGGGGTGGGATTGCCGCCACCGGCCGGGACAACAAACAGTTTCGCTTGCCGGGTTAATGCGGAGGAGACAAGATAGGCGACCTTCGACCCGTCCGGAGAAAACATCGGCAGCCGCCCGCCGTCGGCGATCCTCCGCTCGGCGCCGCCCAGCGCTTCCACGACATACAACCCGCCGCCGTCGCGCTCCGATCGGAAGACGATCTTCGACCCGTCCGGGGAGAAGCTCGGGAACCAGTCGGGCGCCGGGTGTGTCGTCAACCGGACAGTCTGCTGCCCGCTGAGCTGGCGGACGAACAGGTCGAAGTTGCCGTCGCGGTCGGAGGAGTAGGCGATGAGCTTGCCGTCCGGCGATATCGCCGGCAAAAACGCACCCCCCGACTCGAAGGTGACCCGCTCCGGCTCGACGGTTAGAGACGCCTCGCGGGGCCTGAGAATGAGCCAGGCCGCCGCGCCGGCCGCTATCAAGACGGCCACTGCAGCCAGCGCGAACAGGGGCCATTTCCTCCGGCGCGCCTGAACGGGCGCCGGGGACACGGCTGTCAGCTTCCCCGATTCAGATTCTTCCTTCAGGTCCAGGAGCGCCACCTTCAGGTCGGACATGTTTTGCCAGCGCCGCTGCGGGTCTTTCCGCAGGCAGCGCATCACGGCTCGCTCCACCTCCGCCGGCAGAGCCCGCGAGATTCCGCTCGGCGACGCCGGGTCCAGGGTGATCACCGCCGCCATCGTGGTGGCTTTCGTCTCCCCGTCGAAGGCGCGGCGGCCGGTCAGCATCTCGTAAAGGACCGACCCGAAGGAGAAAATGTCGGAGCGGGCATCCAGCGGCTTGCCGGCGGCCTGCTCGGGCGACATGTAAGCCACGGTCCCGAGGATCACCCCCTCTTCGGTGACCGGCGTTTTGGTCATGGTCATGGTTACGGCGAGGTCGTGGACAGACTCGATCTTTTCAGCCAGCTTGGCCAGCCCGAAGTCGAGGATTTTGACCAGGCCGTCCGGGGTGACCATGATGTTTTGCGGTTTCAAGTCGCGGTGAATGATCCCCGCCGCGTGAGCCCTCCCCAGGC
>DAIPLF010000429.1:0-2174 GCA_036769375.1 Candidatus Aminicenantota bacterium
CGGAGGATTACGAACCCCGGATCGTCGCCTTCCTGTGCAAGTGGTGCTCCTCGGCCGGCAGCGACCTGGCCGGCGTGTCCCGCATGGAATATCCCCCCAATGTCGTCCCCATCCAGGTCATGTGTTCGGGCAGCGTGTCCCCTCTCTACGTCTTTTCGGCTTTCAACAAGGGCGCCGACGGGGTTCTCGTTTCCGGCTGTCATCCCGGTGATTGCCACTATATCAAGGGCAACTATTACGCGAGGCGCCGGCTGAACCTGGTCAAAAAACTCCTGGAATACGTCGGCCTCGAGCCCCAGAGATTCCAGATGTCCTGGGTTTCGGCGGCCGAAGGAACCAAATATACCCAGATCATCAAGGATTTCGTCAAGGAGCTAAAACCCCTCGGGCCACAAACCAAGCTGAGGAGAATTTCCTAATGTCCAAGATCGAGGACCTCAAAGAGGAAGCCAAGAAACTGCTTCGTGAGGGCAAGGTCAAGTACATCATCGGCTACGGGGCAGGGACGAACGGCTGGCCGGCGGCGCCGCTTTTTATCAAGAAGCCCGAGGATGTCGACAAGCTCGTCTGGGATCCGACCTGCGTCCACAACCTCGTCCGCTTCCTCGTCGATGAGAAAAGAAGGAAATCCAGGCAAAAGCAGCCCGACAAGCGACCTGTCGGGATCATCGTCAAGGGATGTGACAGCCGGGCCATCGTCGTCCTCCTGCAGGAAAAGTTCATCGACCGCAATGATGTCTACATCCTGGGAGTTTCCTGCGAGAAGACGGGCGTTGTCGACGACGCCAAGATGTCCAAGAAGCTGGCGGGAAAGAAGGCGAAAACGGTCCAAGTCGACGCTCAGGACCGCTTTGTCATCACGACAGAGGACGGAAAGGTCGAGGTGCCCGCGGAAGAGCTCCTGGCCGCGAGATGCCTGGAGTGCAAGGCCAATTTCCCCGTGATCTATGACGTCTTGAGCGGCGAGAAGACCAAGCGGCCCTTGGACAAGCCGTTCGGTTCCCTGGAGAAGATGGAGTCTCTCTCCGCCGGCGAACGCTGGAGCTTTTGGAGGGAGCAGCTCGACAAATGCATCCGCTGCTACGCCTGCCGCTCGGCCTGTCCGATGTGTTACTGCGATGAGTGCGTGGTCGACAGCATTAACCTGGCTGTGACCGCCGACACGACGGCCGACGAAAAAGCCCGAAGGACCCGCTGGATCCAGAGGTCGGCGGAGTCTTCCGAGAATCTGGTCTACCATCTCGTCCGGGCCATCCACCTCGCCGGCCGCTGCATCGATTGCGGGGAATGCGAGAGGGCCTGCCCGCTCGACATCCCCCTGCGGTTGCTGAATAAGAAGCTGGAGAAGGAGGCCAAGGAGCTCTTTGGCTATGAGGTCGGTTTCGACGCCGCCCTTCCGGCCCTTGTCTCCTGCTTCCGGGACGAAGATCCTCAGGACTTCATCAGGTAAGACTATGGAAAAGACACTCGCCAAAAAGTCCTTTCCCCAGTGGATTAAGAAGCTCGATTCCTGGAAGGTCTACGTCCCCCGGAAAGATGGGGAGGGCCGCTGGGACTATGCCGAAGCTCAGGGAGGAGAGGTCGGTCTCGATTTCCTCCAGACCACCGTCCCCCCCAAGAAGATCCTTTTCCCCCAACGGGAGGTCTTCCTTGAGTTCACTAAGACCCTGAGCGGAAATCGGGAAACCCTGGAGGTCAACGAAGTCCTGCCCGAGATCAGCCCCACAGTCATCATCGGAGTCCGGCCTTGCGAGGCCAGGGCTGCCTGGATGCTGGACGAGGTGTTCGGGGGCGAGTTCAGGGATGTCTATTACTGGAAGCGCAGGGACCAGGTTGCTCTGGTGGGGTTCGCCTGCACAACCCCTCCATCCGAAAACTGCTTTTGCACCTCGGTAGAAGGCTCCCCCCATTCCGAAGTGGGCTTAGATCTGCTGTTGACCGACCTGGGCGAGCGGTTCTACGTGCAATCGCTGACCGCCAAGGGAGAAAAGCTCATCTCGGCCGCCAAGGAGCTTTTCGAGGAGCCGAAGCCTGAGGTTAGGAAACACGTCAAGGCCGTGCAGGCCGAGGCCGAGAAGAAGATCAAGCGTCATCTCAAGGATGCCCGGCCGATCGCCGCGAAGCTCAAGGGAATGTTCGATTCGCCGCTCTGGGATGAAGAGTCGATGAGCTGC
>DAIPLF010000430.1:0-2163 GCA_036769375.1 Candidatus Aminicenantota bacterium
ATCCCCGGAATCGGCAATGAACTGCAGCTCCTTGAGGACGAACTGGGGGATGACCAGGGTGCCTTCGATGAACCCGGTATCACAGAGGTCGGTGATGCGGCCGTCGATGATGACGCTCGTGTCCAGGATCTTGTAGCTCCGGCCGCTGCTTTTCTCCTTGAAGAAACGGAAGAGGTGGGCGGGGTCGAGCCACTCCGACTTCCGGACCCCGACCAGGAAACCGATGTAGGGCATGATGATGAGAAAAAAGATGCGGATGAAAAGAGCGGTGGGGGCGTCGTCGGTGATGTTCTTGTAGACAGCGCCCAGGGACCAGCCCAGAAAAACGCCGAGGTAGGTCCCGATAGTCGAGCTCCAGATCACCTTGAATTGAGTCTGGCGGATCCGGGTCTCGAGGTACATGATGATCCCCCCGATGAGGAAGGCGATGGCGGCGCTCGCGGGCCGGGGCAGGCGGAAGAGGGGGAAGAAATATCCGGCGGCCGTGAGGCAGCCGATAATGAAGACACGGAAGATATGAATGCCCATGGAAGGAATCCTTATTGCGAGAATATCAGAGGTGAGGCCTCCTTGATGTTCTGGACGCCGAGAAGGCGTGCCTTGGGAAGCGGCTCTCTCTCCAACATCGCCAGGTTGCCTTTTGGCAGAAGCACCGTATCGAAGCCGAGAGAGAGGGCCTCCTTGATCCGGGCCAGAGGGCTCGAAACCGAGCGGATCTCGCCGCTCAACCCGACCTCCCCGAAGACGACGACATCCCGGGGAAGCGCCCTGTTCTTGAGGGAGGAGATGACGGCCAGGACGACCCCCAGGTCAACCGCCGGCTCATCGATCTGGAGCCCGCCGGCGACATTGAGGTAGATATCCTGGCCCCCGAAACTCGCCCGCATCTTCCTCTCGATGACCGCCAGGAGAAGGGACGTCCGGAAGTGGTCGAGCCCGATGCTCATCCGCCTGGGGTTGCCGGCGAACAGGGTGGGCGAGACCAGCGCCTGGACCTCGGCGAGAAGCGGCCGCGTTCCCTTGACCGTCGAAACGACCACACTGCCGGCTTCTTCGGCCGGCCGTTCCTTGAGGAAAAAGGCCGAGGGGTTGGGGATCGCCTGGAGTCCTGAGGCTGTCATCTCGAAGATGGCCAGCTCGGAGACCGGCCCGAACCGGTTCTTGAGGGCCCTCAGCACCCGGTGACTGTGGTCCCTTTCTCCCTCAAACAGGAGGACGACATCGACCATGTGCTCCAGCGATTTCGGACCGGCCAGAGACCCCTCCTTGGTGATGTGCCCGATGAGAAAGGAGGAGACGTTGTTCTTCTTGGCAAAGCGGAAGATCTCGTTCGCCGCCTCGCGCACCTGGCTGATGGTGCCCGGGCTCGAAGAGAGCTTGGCCGAGAAGACCGTCTGCACCGAATCCACCACCAAAACCCTGGGCCGGATCTTCTCGGCCTGGGAGATGATGCGCTCCATATTGGTCTCGGCGAGAAGATACAGCTCTCCGTCCCGGACACCGAGCCGGTCCCCGCGGATCTTGATCTGCTCCAGGGACTCTTCTCCGGAGACATAGAGGACCCGCTCTCCCTGGACGGCGAAATCCCGGCAAACCTGGAGGAGCAGAGTGGATTTCCCGATCCCCGGCTCGCCGCCGATCAGGACCAGAGAGCCGAGGACGACACCCCCGCCCAAAACCTTGTTGAATTCCTCAGCCGGGATCTGGATCCGCTGCTTGGCGGCTTCCTTGATATCCCGGTAGAGAAGCGCGTCGGAAGGCGGGAAGGAATATTCAGCCGCCGGGACCGTTTCCTCGGTCTCCTCGACCATGGTGTTCCATTCGCCGCAGCCCGGGCAGCGGCCCAGCCATTTGGGAGAATGGGTCCCGCAGGTCTGGCAGATGAAAACCGTCTTGAGTTTATCTTTCATCGCGTTCCCAGGCCGAGACCGAAAAAGACTTCCCGGCGGGAATCCTGCCCAAAGTCATCGATCCCCAGGACCAGGTGCAGGTATTTGAAGAGGGCGAACTGGCTGGTCAGGCGGAAGCGCGGACCGCCATCCCTCGCGAAATCGAACCCCTCCAAGCTGAACATCAGGCGGTCGCTGAAGGCCAGGAAGTCGACGCCGGCCCCGAACTCCGATTCGATGATCCCGGCCCTCGGCGCCACCGCGCCGAAGCGCA
>DAIPLF010000074.1:0-7809 GCA_036769375.1 Candidatus Aminicenantota bacterium
CACAAAGAGGGAGCCGATGATCATCGGCAACAGCCCATAGCTCTTCTCCAGCGGGTACCAGTCCAGGCCGAAGAGGAACTTCTTGAGCCCGTATTTGAACATGATGGGAGTTCCCTCGCCGAAGATGAAGACGGTGATGACCAGCAAGATGGATACGGCGGAAAAGGCAACGAGTAGCAGGGCCACCCGGATGAGCTTCTCGTTGCGCTCCAGTCGGGTCATGGCCTCTGCTCTCTTCAATCCTTGAAAACCGGGATCAGCCCATCTTGACGGACCATCTCCTGGGTCGACCGAGAGAGCACGAAACTGATGAAATCACGCGCGGCCGCGCCCGGAGGGCCGTTAGTCACAAAAAGGAAGGGCCGGATCAGCCGGTATTTTTTCTGCTCGATGTTCTCGAAGCTGGGTTCGACGCCGTCAATCCGGATGGCTTTAACTTTGTCGTTAACCAAGCCGAGGGAGATATACCCGACGCTCTGAGGGTCGCTGGCTACGATTTCCCGCACCGTGCCGTTCGAATCCTGAACGATGGCACCCCGGGAGATCCGGTCCGTCCTCATCACCATTTCCTGGAAGGCTCCGCGGGTCCCAGAGCCCTCCTCCCGGGTCACCACCGTGATGTGGCGGCCGGGTCCGCCCACGGGTGCCCAGCTCGTGATGTTCCCGACAAAAATGTTCCGGACCTGATCGAGACTGAGTTCCTCGATTTTATTCTGCGGATGGATGATAACGGCCAGGCCGTCCCAGGCCACGACGACCTCAAGGAGGTCTTTTTCTTCAGGTCTGAGCTCACGGGAAGACATCCCGATATCCGCAGCGCGTTCGCGGGCCGCCTGGATCCCGGCGCTCGAGCCTCCCCCCTGAACATTCACCACCCGGTCCGGGTGTTCAAGCATATATCGCTCGGCCCAGTGGTCGGCGAACGGCTGGACGCTGGTCGAGCCTGCCACGACGAGCCCGCGCTCGGCGGAGCCGCGCCCGCAGCCAGCCTGAAAGCCGAAAAAAACAAGGGGCAAAAGCGAAAGGAAACAGAGGCCTTTTTGCTGGAGAGGTCGGCTCACGACTTCTTCGTTTCTTTCCCTGCGTTTATACTATAGGCCTGTTTGTCTTTCAAGCCGGAAAAGCCCCTCCGGCTAATCCGTCAAGTCCGCAAGCTCCCGGTCATACGTGCACTTGACCGTGCGGTGTTCCTCGCTCTTCACCTCTAGATTCTTATAGAGGGCATCGATGTCCTCCTTCAAGCGGTGCATAAGCCTGGAGATCTCGACGATCTCAGGACCCCGCTTTCCCCTGCCCGCTTCAACGATCGCCTTGTTCAGTTCTTCTAGCTCGCGCTCCTTGGTCTCGATCGCCGCTTCAATGCCGGCCATCCTGGTCTCCAGAGGCTTTAGGGCGCGCGCTCTCTCGGTCAGGACGACGCTGCGCTGCCGGCGTTTCGCTTTGGGATTCGGCCTGTCCTGGGCCGGCTCTTCAGATCCCAGCGCCGCCTTTTCTTTGGGGAGGTTCTCCTCTTCGCTCCAGCCGACCCTATCCAGGAAGCGTTGATACCCTCCCTCATAAACGGTGATCCCGTTTCCCTGGAAAATGACCAGCCGTTCGGCAAGGGCGTGGAGGAACATCTCGTTGTGCGTGACCATGACGACAGCGCCCTCGAAATTATCGATGGCCGCGAGCAACGCATCATTCGATTCCATGTCCAGATGATTCGAAGGCTCGTCAAGGAGGAGGAGATTGACGGGCGAGGAGATGATCTTGCCCAGAACGACCCGGCTCTTCTCACCGCCGGAGAGCACGGCGATTTTTTTCAAGGCCTCGTCCTGGGTGAACATCATGGCCCCGCAGATGGCCCTGGCGCGGCGCGGATCGCCCTCGGGGTCGGCCTTGGTGATCTCCTCGAGCACGGTATTGGACTCGTCGAGACCGGCGATATAGGACTGCTCGAAATAGCCGGTGGCCACATTGAGCGGCCGGGCGACTTCTCCCTGCTGCGGCCGGAGGACGCCGACGAAGAGCTTTAACAGGGTCGTCTTTCCCCGGCCATTCTTGCCGACGACACAAACCCGGTCTCCCGCCCCGATGCTGAGGCTGAAATCCCTGATCAGAGGTCTCCCGGGGTCGTAGGAAAAGGCAAGGTCGCGGGCATTGAGAGCGTATTTGCCGTGGTAAGGCTTATGGGAAAAGGAGAAATCCAGGGCGGCGATCTTCTCGAGCTTCTCACGCTTCTCCATCCTGCCCAGGGTCTTGATCCGGGACTGCACCAATCCGACCAGCTGAGCTTTCGCCCGGAACTTGCTGATGAAGAGCTCTATCTCCTTGCGTTTGCGCTCGTCATTCAGGCGTGTCTTTTCGTAGGTTTCCTCGTCCTGGGCGATCTGGGCATAATACTTGCCCGTATCCCCGGCAATCTTCCGGATCTTCTTCCGGTGGATCCCCAGAATATGGGTGGTCACGGAGTCCATGAAGCTGCGGTCGTGGGTGATCAGCATGAACTCGCCCGGCCAGCCCCGCAGGAACCGGCCCAGCCAGCGGATAGAAGTGATGTCCAGATAGTTGTTCGGCTCATCCAGGAGAAGCATGTCGTAGTCAGCCAGGAGCACTTTGGCCAGGTTGAGCCGGACTTGGTAGCCACCCGAAAGCTCCGCCGGCGGCCCCTCGAGGTCCAGGCAGTCAAAACCCAGACCGAAGAGGACCTTCTCCACCTTCCAGAGGCGGTCCCGCTCCACCGGTGGAAGCCCCAGAGCCGCCTCCTGGAGCACGGTGTCGGCGCTGAACGCCGGTTCCTGCTCAACATAGCCGATCCGGTAATTCTTGGGGACGGAGACGGTCCCGGAATCGGCTGAATCAAGTCCGGCGATGATCCGGAAGAGGGTCGTCTTGCCGTGGCCGTTCCGGCCCACCAGGCCCACCCGCTCCTTCCGGTTGATTTTGAAGCTGACGCCGTCGAAGAGGAGCTGGGCCCCGAAGCTCTTGGACAGGCTATCGACGGCGATCATGGCGCTGGGACCTCCGGCTCGTCTCCGGGTTCAAAGCCTCTTCGTCCTGTCCATGCGGCTAAAAACCCAGCTCCTTGATGATGGCATCGGCCCCTGAGAATTTTGCGGTGACAAAGAGGACATAACGGATATCGACGCTGATGGAACGCTGAAGCTCGGGGATGATGACGTAGTCCCCGATGACACTTTCGTAGGTCATGTCGAAGATGATCCCCACCTGCTCTCCCTTGGCGTTCAGGGTGGGCGAGCCGGAATTGCCCCCGGTGACATTGGTCGTGTTCAGGAAACAGCAAGCCACGTCATCCAGCAGGGGGTCTCTGTAGCGGCCGAAATCCCGAGCCTGGAAAAGGGCTTTGAGTTTATCCGGAATGCGGAAAGGAGGCTCGGCGGTGCTCTTTTCCATTACGCCCTTGAGGGTGGTTACCGGCAGATAACGGACGGCGTCGCGAGGACTATAGCCAGCGACCGGTCCGTAGGTGAACCGGATCGTTCCATTGGCGTCCGGGGCGAACTTGCCCTGGCTCTTTTCAAGGAGCGCTTTTTCATAGACCCTCTTGAGCTCGGCGCGCTCCTGGCCTATGGCTTTCCCCTCTTCCCGCAGACTCTTGAGCTCCTTTTCGAGCTCGGCGGCCAAGGCGATCATCGGGTCCTGGAGCTTGGCCAGCTCGGCCGGGTTGAGAAAGAGAAGTTCGAGCCGTTTTTCCGGGCTCGACAGGATGGTTTTATTATAAATGCCGTCCACATACTCATCAATCGCCCCCTCCGACTTCACGGCCAGGAGCGGTTTGAACGCCGCCGGGACTTGGTCTTCGCTAAGGCTAAGCATCTTCTTTAGCTGATGTTTGAGGAAAGACCGGTCGGTGGGGAGGTCGTAGCCGCGCTCGGCCAACTGGATGCTCTGCTTGATATAGGGCAGGTTTCTTTCCTGGTAGGATGGCTCTCTATCCTTGTCCGGCTTCTGCCTTTCCTCAACGGCGCGAAAAATGGTGTAGGCCTGGGAGAGCAGCGTGGATCCTCCGAAGCCGGTCAGCCCGCTTAAGGAGTTGTTTTTCCAAGTGAAAGCGGCAAACCTGCCCATAAAAGCATCGACTTGGCCCAGGATCTCTCCGTACTGCTTCTGCCGCGCCCCATCCTGGCCAACCCAGGACATGAACTCCTGCTCGGCAGCGCTTTTCCGGCCCATAAGGTCGACTTTATCCATCCCCTCGAGCTTCCCTTGCATATTTTTCAGGGAGTTAGAGAGTCCTTTAACCAGGCTCGCGTATTTGATCTCAATCTCGCGGTTTCCTTCTCCCGCCTTCTCATAGAAAGCGATGATGTCTTTGAATTGCTCAAGCCGGCGTCGGAGTGATTCCCCGTCAAATTTGAGCTCGGACAGGGTATAGTTGCGGAACGTCCGGCCCGGATAGCCCATGACAAAAGTGAAATCGCCTTCCTTGAGTCCCTCCAGGGAGATCCGCAGGAAGGACTTGGGCTTGTAGGGGACGTTATCCGGGCTATGGTCGGCCCCCCGTCCGTCTTTGGATACATAAGCCCGAAGAAAAGAGAAATCGCAGGTGTGCCTCGGCCACATCCAGTTGTCCACTTCGCCGCCGAAGTTCCCCAGGTCCTGGGGAGGCGCATAGACCAAACGGACGTCTTTGAGCCTCTGGAAACGAAAGAGGTAGTATTTGTTGCCGCTGTACATGCTGGCGACGGTCGATCGGATGTCCGGACCCTCCTTCTCGGCCTCCGCAACCAGCTCCTTCTGCGCGCTTTCGATGGCATAATAGATCTGGATATAGGTCATTCCCGGTCTGATGTTCTTGATGATCCGGGCTGTCACATCCTCGTAGCCAAGGAGGACATCGGCCGTATAACCTTGGGCAGGGATCTCCTCGGCCTGCGTCCTGGACAGAAACCCCTTTTCAAGATAATCTTTTTCTTTCGTCGAGGCCCGCTGGATGGCTCCGAAAGCGACGTGGTGGTTGGTCAGTATCAGGCCGTCCGCGGAGACGAACTCTCCCGTCCCGCCGCCGAGGTTGACAACTGCGCTCATCAGCCCGGTGCCGTCCCTCTTAAAGAGGTCGTCCGGACTCATCTTCAGGCCGAATTTTATGAGGTCAAGGTCCTTCATCTGATGAGGCATCCACATACCCTCGTCAGCCTGGATGACCGCGGCAAGACCCAAGATCAGGCTGACGCTCAAAATGCGGCGGAACAGTCTCATTTTCGAACTCCTTCGAGAGTTAAATAAAGAGGATTCATTGTGCCGGTTATGTCCGGCCAAGTCAACCTGAGGCTGAGGGCGATTGCCGGGCCCGGGCTCGTCTGTCATAATAAAGCGACACTAAGGAGCTGACGGATGGACCTTCCCGCAGACCGCTGGTATCCAGCGATATTCAAACGCCAATCCCGGAGAGACTATTTGACCGCAGTCCCCCAGGAGCAAAAACTCGCCCTCCTCGACGAGGTCTGCCAAGAGTTCCGGCCCTTTGCCGAAGTCCGCGCTCAACTTGTCCGCCGTTCGCCTGAAACCGTATTCAAAGGCCTGGTCGGCCGCTACGGCCGGGTTAACGGAGCTCCCATGTATGTCGCTTTTATCGGCGACATGAGCTCCCCACGGGTTCAGGAAGCGGCTGGCTACACGGGCGAGGGAGTCATCCTCGAAGCCACAGCCTTGGGACTCGCCACGTGTTGGGTGGGCGGGTTTTTCCGTGCAGGGAGCATCCGCTCGCAGATCGAAATCGGGACAGGGGAAAGAGTTCTAGCGGTTACCCCTGTCGGCTATGCCCCGCCGGGAAAGACACGCCAGGAAAGGATCATGTCCGGCCTAGTGAGGTCCCGGTCGAGGAAACCGCTGTCCGAGCTGGTCGCCGGGAAATCCACCGCCCTCTGGATGGGTAAGGCTCTGGAAGCGGCCCGCCTTGCGCCGTCGGCCCGGAACCGTCAGCCCTGGCGCTTTCGGGTCGAAGAGGAGGCGGTCATCATGGCGGCGGACCGGCCGTTCAGCAACTCTTCGATCTCCAAGAGGCTTGATTGCGGCATCGCTATGCTCCACTTCGAGCTCGGGGCACTGGCCGCCGGGGCCCGGGGACAGTGGGAGATCCTTCCTCCCCCGGAGGTGGCGAGATTCCGCCCTTTGAATATTTCTCGTTTCCGGCTATAATGTTGGGGATTGGCGGGGAGTAGCGCAGCCTGGCTAGCGCACAGCGTTCGGGACGCTGGGGTCGGGGGTTCGAATCCCCCCTCCCCGATCTTTTATTTTTCTCGGGAATAGGGGGTCATCTCAATTCCACGAGCTCATAATCCAAGGATCCCAGTCCGATATCCGCTCCGTGTTTAAGCTGGAGCATCCAGTCGACATCATATCCCGTCCGGAAGACATCCCTCTTCCCGTATCTTATGGCGAGGTCGGCCGATGACTTGTCAATAGCCACCGGATCGGTCGAAGCCAGGATCCCGATGTCTCTGACGATCTCAGGCTGGTCCTTGGCCATGCAGTCACAGTCCTTGGTGATCTTAAAAAGGACGTTCAGGAATCCGATCTTCCCCCGGAAATGGTGGCCGACCGCAAAAGCATATTCGGCCATCTTCTCCTGAAGTCTCGCGGAATCTTCGCCCCAGCGCATCTTCACGGCGCCGACTTTGCAGACGACCAAGCATTCCCCGCAGCCGATGCACTTGTCGTTCACTATCACTGCGCTGCCGTCCTTCTGGATGATGGCTTCAGCCGGGCAGTAGTCCAGGCAGATCCCGCAGTTCTTGCATGACTTGGCGCTGATGCGGGGGTTGACTTCGGCGTGCTGCTCGAGCTTACCGGCCCGCGAGGCGCAACCCATGCCCAGGTTTTTGATGGCTGCGCCCACTCCCGTCTGCACATGTCCTGTCAGATGGCTCAGACAGATCAAGAAATCGGCATGGATTATGCCGGCCGCGATCCTAGCCGATTTCACCCGCTTGAGGTTGACCGGGACTTCCTCGGAGTCCTCCCCGATGAGCCCGTCGGCGATATGGACCGGAAGGCCGGTTTTCTCCAGCGTGAACCCATGATCCCCGGCCAGCTGGGTGTAGTCGATGGCGTTGGAGCGCCGCCCCACGTAAAGGGTATTTGTATCTGTAAAGTAGGCCCGCTCTGTCCGCTGCCGGATCCGGTAGAGCATTTTCCCGAGCCAGCCGGGCCGGATATATCCCGTGTTCCCCTTTTCTCCGAAATGAATCTTGAGGGCCACGAAGGCTTCCTTCTCGATCTTGCGATCAAGCCCCAGGGCGAGATAGAGCTTCTCCGTTTTCTCTGACAATGTCTCTGCATCTTCTTTCCGGTCCGCCCTGATGAAAAAGACCTGGCTTCTCATGGCCTGTTCTCTCCTTCAATTCCCGAGGATGGCCTTGGCGGCCCGCCGTCCGGCGCCCTCTTCAATCGTCCGGCCGATCGTCTTCAAGGTCAACTCCAAGGCGTCCAGGGCGAAATAAACCTGGGATGAGGAAAGATTGCCCATATGCCCCATCCGGAATACCCTTCCGGCTGTCTCCGCCAGCCCGCCCGCGACCACGACCCCGTTTTCATAGTAGAGGTCGCGGAAGCGCTTGTCTTCCAAGCCGGGGGGATAATTGACAACGGAAAGCGTGTCGGCGAGGAATTCCTGGCGCGTAAAAAAGGTGAAACCCAGCGCCTCGAGTCCGGCCCGAAGGGCCCGCGCCGTGCGGTTGTGGCGCCCGAACCTCTGCTCCAGACCCTCTTCAAGCACGATGAGCGTGCTCTCATAAAAGGCCCGGATCTCGTTGACGCAGGGCGTAGAGAAATATCTGGAGGGGTCCTTCATGATGGGGAGCCAGC
>DAIPLF010000075.1:0-7790 GCA_036769375.1 Candidatus Aminicenantota bacterium
GGCGGTATCCCTTTTCTTCCCCAATCCTCTTGACCGCATCCTGGATGCCTGCCTGAGCGAATTCCTGGACCCTGCCGCAGGATAGGCAGATCAGATGGCCGTGCGCGGTTTCTTTCCATTCCGGCTCAAAATGGCTATGGCCCTCGCCCAGGTCCACGGCCGTGACCAGGCCGCTGCGGACGAGCAGGTTCAATGTCCGGTAGATCGTGGCCAAGCCCACATCCTTCTTCTTGGATTGCAGCCGCCGGCGAATATCGTCCGCGTTGGGATGAACCCCGGGCGCCGAGAGGATCTCTCGGAAAACAAGCTCCCTGGCCCGGGTCATCTTAAGGCCGCGAGACCGAAGGTAGTGCTGGAATCTGGCGAATTCCGCGTTCACGGCCTCTCCTTCTCCTTGCTTCTCCGTTCGAGCTTGTGCTGAAGACGCTCCAAGCGGTGGGAGAAGTCCTTCTCCAGGCTCCTGGAAGTGCCGGAGGCGGCGGTCAGTCCCTCTTCGGCGATCTGCCTGGCCTTTTCGTAGTCCCGTTCTCTGTGCTCGTAATAGATGGCCAGCTCGCGGTAACAGGTCACTTGGCGGAGCGGAGTCATCTCCTGCCAGAGGCTGACAGCTCTTGGCCAATCCCGGTTCCTTTTAAAATGAGACGCCAGCTTCATCTTGGCCAGGACGGCGATCTCTCCGGAAAGCCGGCCGTCGAGCGCCCGGCGCATGAACAGGGCCGACCGCTCGTTTTGACCCGTTCGTTCCAGCAGGGTCGCCGCCCCGAACAAATCCATGGCATCGGCCGTGATTTCCAGTTCATCGGGTTCTTCTTCTCTGAAAAGGGCCGCGCCGCTGATGACGACACCGAGCAGCGAGAGAAGGTCTTCCTGGTTGTGGTAGAGGACGGGTTCGATGAGCGAGAACTCTCCCGTCCTCAGGAACTCGAAGTACCGTTGGGGGATTTCGGCCGAGGGGATGTCCTCCTCCCGGCCTGATCCGAGGATCTGTTGGGCCAGGTGAAACAGCCGGCAGCTTTCATGCTTGTGGCTCCAAAGGCTGCGTGCCGGAAACAGGAAATCGAGGTGCGGGAGTCCGCTCAAGGGCAGGACTTCCCGGTGCAGGATGAATCGCGTCTCCAGGAGGGGCAGGTCGAAGGCCTTGCCGTTGAAAGTCACCAGAGAACGGAAATCCATCTGGGCGAAAAATTGCCTAAGCTCCTGGATGAGATGGCCTTCTTCGGCCAAATCTCCAAGAAAAAATTGACTGACCTGGAAGCGATCCTCCCGGAAATATCCGAGGCCGACCAGGAAAGGGACAACCCCGACTCCGCCGGAAAGACCGGTCGTCTCCAGGTCCAGGAAGAGCGCCGTGGATAGGTCAAGGTCAGCGAAGCTCCTGTCGCGGCTGAGAAGAGCGAGGACTTCACCACTGATACTCAGACCGGAGGCGATGGGGATCTTCCCATACCGGCTTCGAAGGTTGTATTGATTTTCAAATATGTCCAGAGGCTTCTTCTTCGGGGGCTCGGGAAGCGGAACGGTCGGCTGAAGTCTCTTGGCCGACGGGGACCTGGTCAGAGTGATCAGCCTCTCCAGCTTTTCCTTGGTTGAAGCGCCGGGCTTCTGTTCGATCTCCAGCCAGGTCTTGCTGATCTTTGCCGCTCTGGTCCTGGAGGCCCGTTCCTTCTTCAGAAGCTTGAGTCTCTCTGCCTGATTCATGGCCGCCATCGTCTCCAACATCATAGAATATTCCGGCGCGCTTTTAAAGCCCGGGAGAGGCCCGGCGCTTGAATTGGAAAACAAATGATTATATAACCAGTGGGAATGAAGAGGACTGACTTCCTGGCTTTCGACCTGGGGGCCGAAAGCGGCCGGACGATCCTCGGCCGGCTGGAGAGAGGTCGGATCGTCACCCGCGAGCTGACCCGGTTCCCCAATGGCCCCCTCCGGGTTCTCGGCCATCTGCACTGGAACATTTACGGCCTTTTTGAAGAGGTCAAGAAGGGAATGACGGCCGGCCTGGCTGAAGCCGGGGGTCAACCAGAAAGCCTGGCCGTCGATGCCTGGGGGGTTGATTTTGGTTTGCTGGGTCCCGACGGGACTATCCTCGGCCTTCCCTACGCCTATCGCGATACGCGCACCCAGGGAGCCATGGAGGAGTTCTTTGGCCGCTTTCCCAGAGCGAAGGTCTATGAACGGACGGGGATCCAGTTCCTTCCCTTCAACACCCTCTTCCAGCTTTTTGCCGCCATCAAAAAGGATCCCGGTTTGATCGAAAGGGCCGGCGCTCTCCTCTTCATCCCCGATCTCTTCAGTTATCTCTTAACCGGGCAAAAGGTCAATGAGTTCACCATTGCTTCCACATCGCAGCTTCTCGACCCTCGTACCCGGACATGGGACGAGGACCTGCTTGCCGCTCTCGGGGCTCCGCCCCGGCTCATGCAAAAGATCGTTCCCCCCGGCACACCTCTCGGGGCCCTCGACCCCTTTGTTTCCCAAGAAACCGGACTCAAGGATACCCAGGTGGTCGCCACCGCCAGCCACGACACCGCGGCCGCCATCGCGGCCGTTCCCGCATCTGGAGAGAGTTGGGCCTACATCAGCTCGGGGACATGGTCCTTGATGGGCGTGGAACTGGAGTCTCCCCTGATCAACTCGACTGTCCTCGCATCCAATTTCACCAATGAAGGCGGTCTTGGCGGGCGGACGCGCTTTCTCAAGAACATCGCCGGCCTCTGGCTTCTCCAGCAATGCCGGAGAGAATGGTCTCCGGACCGGGCACTCGGTTATGACGAATTAACCCGGCTCGCCGGCGCAGCTTCTCCCTTCGGCGCCTTCATCGACCCGGACTGTCCGGATTTCCTGAACCCGCCGAGCATGGCGGAAGCCATCCGCGGGTTCTGCCGGCGCACCGGCCAGAAGCCTCCCCTGTCCAGGTCGGCAACGGTGCGTTGCATCCTGGAAAGCCTAGCCCTGAAATACCGCTGGACGCTCGAGGAGTTGCGGCGCCTTACCGGGAAGTCGATCGATAGGATCCATGTCATCGGAGGCGGCAGCCGCAATGAAAGGCTCTGCCAATTCACCGCCGACGCCACCCAGCTTGCGGTCTTTTCAGGTCCGTCCGAGGCCACGGCCATCGGGAATATCCTGGTCCAAGCCCTGGCCACAGGGAGGCTTGGTTCAGTGGCGGAGATCCGGATGGTCGTCAGGAGTTCGGTCGACGTCAGGGCTTTTGAACCCGGGCGGGCAGCCGAATGGGAAGAAGCCTATGGCCGCTTTAGCCAGGTTGTGGGACTCTGAGCTGATGGTTAGACCTTCAAGGAGTTAGAAAAATGGACGCCTCGACCGTCGAAAAAGCCTATGCCTTGAGCCGGGAGAGATATGCCGGGCTGGGAGTTGATGTTGACGCCGCCCTCGAGGCGCTGGGAAAGGTCTCGATTTCCCTCCCTTGCTGGCAGGGGGATGATGTCCATGGCTTTGAAAAAGCGAAAGAGCCGGCCCACTCGGGAGGAATTCAGGCGACAGGGAATTATCCCGGCCGGGCCAGGACGGTCGACGAGCTTCGCCAGGACTTGAAAGCGGCCCTTTCCCTGATCCCCGGGGATCATCGGGTGAACCTCCATGCCATCTACGGCGAATTCGGCAACCGGCCGGTGAGCCGCAACGAGGTCGAACCCGAACATTTCCGCGGCTGGCTGACCTGGGCTAAGGCGGAAAACCTGAAGCTCGATTTCAATGCCACCTGCTTCGCTCACCCAAAAGCAGCCGGCGGCTTCACCTTGAGCAGCCCGGAAAAGGAAACCCGGAAATTCTGGATCGATCACGTCAAGTGCTGCCGGCGGATCGCCGCCTTTCTCGGCCGCGAGCTCAAGTCCGCGGCGATGCATAACCTGTGGATTCCCGACGGCTCCAAGGACCAGCCCGTCGACCGCTGGACCCCGCGCCTTCTCCTCAAGGAGGCTCTGGATGAGATCTTCAAGGTCGAATACAGCCCGTCGGTCATGAAGGATTCCCTCGAAGGAAAGCTCTTCGGGATCGGCAGTGAATATTATGTCGTCGGGTCTCACGAGTTCTACCTCGCCTATGCCCTGGTCAGGAGGAAGATCCTCTGTTTGGACCTGGGCCACTTCCACCCGACCGAATCCGTGGCCGATAAACTCTCCGCCCTGCTTCAGTACTTTGATGAGCTGGCCGTCCATCTCAGCCGGCCGGTCCGTTGGGATTCCGACCATGTCGTCATCCTTGACGACGAAATGAGACGCCTGGCCGAGGAAATCGTGCTGGGCCAGGCCCTGGAACGGGTTCATCTTGCCATGGACTTTTTTGATGCTTCGATGAACCGCGTCGGCGCTTGGGTCATCGGAGCGAGGGCCGTCCTGAAGGCCTTTCTGCTGGCCCTCCTTCAGCCGCGAGAGCTATTGCGGAAAGCCGAGGCCGAGGGAGATTATTTCCGTCGACTGGCGCTATTCGAGGATGCCAAGACCCTGCCGAGCGGGGCTGTCTGGGATCGCTACTGCCTCGAGCACGGCGTGCCGCTGGATGGCGAATGGCAGGGCGAAGTCCGCGACTATGAGCGGTCTGTACTCAGCAAGCGCTAGAAGAGCTGGACGCAGTCCCCTCCGGTCCGATTGACGGAGCGTAGCCAAAATATTAGAATGTCTTCCAATGCCTGCAAAAGAGGCCTCGGCTGAGGACCGGATACGCCAGGAAAAGGTCAGAGACATCTTTATTGTCCTGGGGAACGCCGTGTCGGCCTTCAGGCTCTATCCCAGCGAAAACCCAACCGTCCGTAACTTCATTTCCGACCTCTTCGAGCGACTGTCCGAATACTTAGACGAGTATGGGAAGCTGGAGGTCGGCATAGAAGAACAGGCTTTTACACTGGAGGGGAGAACAATCCTCCAAGATCCCAATCCGGTACGGAGCCTCCCTTTTTTCTTTTTCAAAGACGGAATGAAGACGCTCGAGTTCCACAGGGGGCTTCAGAAGTCCGAGCTCGACGGCTTTCTGGAAGTGATCCGGGAAGTCTCTCAACTCCCGCCGGAGGAGGGCGATATCGTCAATGCCATGTGGGAGTTGGACTTTCCCAACGTCCGCCACGTGGCCGCCGACGATTTCCTGGAGACCAAGATTGGCCTCGGCCGCCGGGTCTTACGGCCCGAGTTGGACGTCTCCAGCCTCAGTCAGGGCCGGATCGAACTGGCACCAGAGGACCTCGAAGAGATCCGGACAAGCGTTTTGACCTTGGAAAAATCCAAGGCCGGCGAGGGGGCGGTGGCCGATCCGGCTTTCCTCGAGGATATCGACAAAAGCCTGGCCAAAACGAGCGACCGGGAGATGGTGGAGATCGAGGCCTTGCTCGCGGCCAATCGCCAGCTTTCTCAGGATGAGGAATACCTCAGCTTGATCCTTGAGATCATCTACCTGGAGGACAGACCCGAGCAATTCCCTGCTATCGCCGATATCTTGGAACAGTACCATCAGGACGCCCTGCAAAAAAGGGAGTTCCGGCGGGCCGCCAAGCTCCTGCGCGCTCTTTCCGAGATCAAAGAGCTTTATGCAACGAAAAATAAGCTGAAATCCGACCTGATAGAGAGCGTCATCTCCCTCGTGACCAGGCAGAGCCAGTTGGTAGACCTTCGCGAGGCCCTCGACCCGAACTCCATCTCCGACTCCAAGGGGCTTTTTGACTATTTGCTGTTTTTCGGCTCCCGTTCGACCGGACTTGTAGCCGACATCTATGAGCACGCCACCAGCCAGGAGTATCGCCGGAAAGCACTGGAGATCCTGAAAGAGATCGGAAAGACCGACATCCACAAGCTTATGGCTTTGGTCCAGGAATCAAGGCCGGAGCTGAGCCAAGAGATTATCCGCTTGCTGAGCGAGAACGCGGATGTCCGCATCGTCAATTTCTTGGCCAACATCGTGGCTTATAAGAACCCTCAGGTGAAGCTGGCCGCTATCCAAGCCCTCGGCCGGATCCAGGACGAAGCGGCCAACAAAGTGCTGCTCGGGTTCCTGGCCGACGCCAATGAAGAGGTCAGGCTGGGCGCCTTGGACAACATGAAGAAGGTCGCTGACCGGCAGGTTTTGGGCCGTATCATCGAGGCCATTAAAGACAAGGACTTTGCCAAGAAATCCGGGCGGGAAAAGAAAGCCCTCTTCGGTGTCCTGAGCCGGAGCGACAGCGAAGAGGCCTGTTCATTTCTGGCCGAGATCCTAGGCAAAGTTCCCTTCCTCCCGAACCCCAAGCATACCGAGCTCTGCCTGTATTCCATAGGCGCCCTGGAGAAGATGGAACTAGCGAGTTCCAGAGAAGTCCTCAAGCTAGGGGCGAAACGCCGTCATCACAAGATCAGGAGCGCCTGTCTTGCGGCCATCAAAACGAAATCTGAGATCGCCGTTACGTACACGGGGAGGACTCCACGGTGAATCCGCCAATCGAAGCGCCGAGCCAACCGGCTCAACTCAAAGCCCTGCACCAGCTAGCTGTGGAGATGGTCGTCCGGCTGAACGTCATCCTGAAAAGCGCCCGCATATATGCGTCCAACAACATCCTCTTCCAGCACCAGGTCGCTACGTTCTTTGAGCTTATCCAAAAGGGGCTGGACGAGGCGGGGGAAGCCGCTTTCACTATGCGGGCCGGCACATTGTTCTTCAATAACATCCGGCTCAAGTACGGGTTCGCCAACTACAATTTTTTTAAATTCGTCCAGGAAGAGTTCAGAAAGGCGCAGCTCGGGGGGCTGCGATTCGATAAGGAGGTCACCGAAAAAGACCTTCAGATTCTTATGACCGTCCTGGCGAAAGGCGATCATGAGGCCGGCCAACCGTTCGAGGTCCTGGCCTCTGAGGCTGCGGGGCAAGGACTGAAGCATGTCCACTTGGAGAAGCTGGCGCCCTCCGACCTGGCCCCGAAACCGGAGAAAAACTCCGTCAACATTTTTTTCCTAGGCCTGACCCATCTCGAGGAGGCCTTCACCGGCAAGAGCCGTGACGAGAAGATCAGGCTGGGTACCACCCGCCGGCTGATGCAGTCCATTTTCAACTCGATATCCGACAACGAGTCGTTCGTCCAGGGCCTGACCAACATCAAGAATTTCCATGAGTACACTCTCAATCATTCGATGAACGTCTGCATCCTCTCGATCGCCCTGGGGCGGCGACTGGGACTCGACCGGAACGAGCTGGTGGACCTGGGAATCAGCGCTTTCTTCCATGATTTCGGCAAGCTGGACACCCCCAAGGAGATCCTGGAGAAGCCCGGGAAGCTGGATGATCAAGAGCGCAGGATCATCGAAAAACATCCCTTCCAGGGCGCCGGCAAGCTCATCCAGTCCATCGATCTCAAGAAACTCCCTCTCCACGCGATCCACGTGGCGATGGAGCATCACGTCAAGGAAGATTTCTCAGGCTATCCCCACTACTTCAAGAAACAATCCATCAACTTGTTCAGCAAGATCGTCAAGATCGCTGATTTTTTTGACGCGATCACCACCAAGCGCGTCTACCGGACGAGTCATTTCACCAGGGATGAGGCCCTCACCCTGATGCTCGCCCAGAGCGGAAAAGAGTTCCATTCTGTGCTTCTGCGGGAGTTTGTAAAAATGATGGGGGTCTATCCGGTCGGCACCCTTGTCGCCCTCGACACAGGTGAACTGGGTCTGGTCGTTGAGACCAACCCGGAGACGGTCTACCTGCTCCGGCCGCGGGTCAAACTCATCACCGACACGGCCGGCAACAAAAGAGACGGTGCGACGGTGGACTTGAGCGCCGTCGACGCCGGCGGCCAACACTACTCCCGGTCGATC
>DAIPLF010000431.1:0-2143 GCA_036769375.1 Candidatus Aminicenantota bacterium
CTGAGGGCCAGGATCAGGGTATCGACATCGACGAGAAATTCAGAGCCTTCGATCGGCACCGGCTTGGGCCGTCCGCTCTCGTCTTTTTCGCCAAGTTTCATCTTCTGGCAGCGGACACCCGTGACCCGTCCGTCTTTTGTCAGGACCCAGGTCGGCGCCACCAGGTACTCAATCTTGACGCCCTCTTCGAGGGCCGCTTCGACCTCTTCAGGATAGGCCGGCATTTCTTTCCTGGTCCGGCGATAGAGGATGGTGATTTTCCTGACATTTTTGTTCCGGAGGGCCACCCTGGCCGCATCGACGGCCGAGTTTCCGCCGCCGATCACCACGACTCGGCCGCCCAATTCGACCGGCCGTCCGAGGTGAATGTCCTTGAGATATTCAAGCGCCTGCAGGACTCCTTCAGCTTCCTCTCCCGGGACTCCGATTTCTATCGGCTTATGGGCTCCCGTGGCTATGAAGACAGCCTTGTAGCCCTGGCCATGGAGATCATCCAGGGTAAAATCCTTTCCCAAGGCCATGTGGGTTTTTATGGACACTCCGGATTTGATGAGATAATCGATGTCTTCACTCAGGATGTTTTTGGGCAGCCTGTGCCCGGGTATCGTAACCGCCAGCATGCCGCCCGGAACAGGAAGGGCTTCGAAGACTCTAACGGCATATCCCTTTTGAGCCAGATAATAGCCGGCCGTCAGCCCGGCCGGACCCGCACCGACGATGGCCACTTTATGAGCCTTGGTGACAGGGAACTTGACAGGCGAGTCCAGCCCCTTCGCCTTGGCCCAGTCCATCACGAACCTCTTCAGCCCCCGGATGGCGATCGACTCCCCGATCTCCCCGGCCCGGCAGACCGTTTCGCAGGCCCGGCTGCAGACCCGTCCGCAGACGGAAGGGAGCGGGTTATCCTGGCGGATGACGTGATAGGCCTCTTCGAACCTTTTCTGGGCGATAAGGGCGATATAGGTGGAGGCTTCCTGGCCGATCGGGCAGATATATTGGCACGGCGAGGAGACGATCTCCTTGCAAACCATGGCCGGGCATCTCTTTTCGACCACATGTTTTTCATACTCGGACCGGAAGTATCTCAGGGTGGAAAGCACCGGATTGGCGGCCGTCTGGCCGAGTCCGCAGAGGGAAGCGTCTCTGACCGCCTGCGCCAACTCTTCGAGAACGGAGATCTCGTCCAGGGTCGCCTTCCCGTCGGAAATTTTCTTGACGATCTCCCACATCCGCTGAGTGCCTTCTCGGCAGGAGATGCATTTCCCGCAGGATTCGTCACGGAGGAAATTCAGATAGTACTTGGCGATATCGACCATGCAGGTTTTTTCGTCCATGACGATCATGCCGCCGGAGCCCATGATCGATCCGGCCTGAGCCAGGCTCTGATAATCGATGGGCAGATCGAGCATTTCCCTGGGCAGGCAGCCGCCCGAGGGACCGCCGGTCTGGACGGCCTTAAACGCTCTGTCTCCGGGGATGCCGCCTCCGATGTCGAAGATGATCTCCCGGAGCGTAATGCCCATGGGCACTTCGACGAGCCCGGTGTTGTTGATCTTGCCGACAAGGGAGAAAATCTTGGTGCCCTTGCTTCCGTCCGTTCCGATGCCGGCGAACCAGTCGGCGCCTTTTTCTATGATGAGAGGCACATTCCCCCAGGTCTCCACATTATTGATACATGTCGGTTTGCCAAAAAGACCCCGGACCGTTGGAAAGGGAGGCCGTTGCCGGGGTTCTCCGACCCGGCCTTCGATCGAGGCGATGAGGGCCGTCTCCTCGCCGCAGACAAAAGCGCCGGCGCCCTTGGCGATCCGGAGCTCGAAATCAAACCCGCTTCCGAGAATGTTGGAACCGATGAGGCCGAGGCGGCGAAGTTCCTCAATGGCCAGAGTGATGTGCTTGACGGCCAGCGGGTATTCGTCTCGGACATAGACGTAGCCTTCCCGGGCGCCCATCCCATAGGCGCCGAGCAGCATACCCTCAAGAACCCGGTGGGGATTTCCTTCCAGCAGGCTGCGGTCCATGTAAGCCCCGGGGTCGCCCTCGTCGGCGTTGCAGATGACGTATTTCAGATCGCCTTTGGACCGGCGGGCCGATTCCCACTTCAGGCCGGTCGGGAATCCGGCCCCCCCGCGTCCGCGAAGGC
>DAIPLF010000076.1:0-7725 GCA_036769375.1 Candidatus Aminicenantota bacterium
CGGCCTCGAGATCAACGGCGGCGCGGAGCTCCATTGCCGCTGGGTGGCCGAGCACATGCAAAGGCACGCCGAGGTCGAAGTGCTGACGACCAGGGCCGCCGACTACATCACCTGGAAGGACTCCTTCACCCGGGACCGCGACGAGGTCAACGGGGTCCGGGTGCGGAGGTTCCCGGTGACCCGGCCGCGGGATCCGGAGAGATTCGGCCGGATCCAGGAAAAGCTCCTCCGCCACGAGCAGCGGGAGAGGGATGAGCTGAGGTGGTTGGATGAGGAAGGACCCCGGGCGCCCGGTCTGATCCAGTACATCAAGGACTCTCAGGCGGCCACCGATTTTTTCCTTTTCTTCAGCTACCGCTATTATCATTCCTACTGGGGCGTCAAGACGGTCCCCGGGCAAAGCATCCTTGTTCCCACGGCCGAGCGGGATCCGGTGGTCGGTCTCGGGATCTTCCGGGACCTCTTCCGGACTCCCCGCGCCATCATCTACAACTCCGTCGAGGAACAAAAGATGATCAACGACGTCTCCGGGAACCAGGATGTTCCCGGCGAGGTGGTTGGCGTGGGCACGGAGATTCCAGGCCGCTATTCCGGGGAGGCCTTCCGGCTGAAGCACGGCCTGGCCGGCCCTTATATTCTGTATCTTGGACGGGTCGACGAGAACAAAGGCTGCCGCAGGCTGTTCGAATACTTCATCCGTTTCAAGCGGGAGTCGGGTTCTCCGGTGAAGCTCGTCCTGGCCGGGAACACGGTCATGCAGGTCCCCTCCCATCCCGATATCCATTACCTGGGGTTCATGGGCGACGAGGAAAAATTCGGCGCCCTCGACGGGGCGGAACTCCTGGTCATGCCGTCCTTCTATGAGAGCCTGTCTATGGTCACGCTCGAAGCCTGGGCCCTGGCCAAGCCTGTCTTAGCCAATGCCCTCTGCGATGTGCTCAAGGGCCAGTGCCGGCGCTCGAACGGCGGCCTCTATTATGAGAACTATGCGGAGTTCCGGGAGGCGCTGAGCCTTCTCCTGACTTCGCCCCGGCTGCGCCGGGCCTTGGGGGAGAACGGGCGTCGGTATTTCGAAGCCAACTACGCCTGGGATGTCATAGAGGGCAAGTATCTGTCTCTCCTCAACCGGCTGGAAAAGGGAAGGGCAGCCTGATGGAGATCCATCAGTTCTCGACATCACTCACTTACGGGGATGCCATCTCCGACGAGATGCTGGAGATCCAGAAAGTCCTGCGCGAGGCGGGGCACCGGTCCGAGATCTTCACCCGTTTCTTCGACCCGCGGCTGGCCGGGCTGAGGCGTGATTACCGCGAATACAGGAAGCTCAGCTCGCCCGCCAACGTCGTCATCTTCCATTTTTCCATCGGCTCTCCCGTCTCCAAGCTCTTCTTCCGCGTCCCTGACCGGAAGATCATGATCTACCACAACATTACGCCCCACGAGTTCTTTGTGGACTGGCACCGCATCCTGGCCCGGGAATGCTACAAGGGCCGGCTGGAGATCAAGCTGTTCGTGGACAAGGTCGACCTGGCGCTGGGCGATTCTGATTTCAACCGGCGAGAGCTCGAAATGACGGGCTACCCGCGGACGGGCGTCCTCCCCATCCTGATGGATTTCTCCAAGTTCGACCGGCCGGGAGACCCGGTCACACGGCGTCTCCTCGGGGACGGCAAAACGACCATCCTGTTTGTCGGCCGGGTCATCCCCAACAAGAAGTTCGAAGATGTCATCAAGGTTTTCCATTTCTACAAGAAATACTACAACCCCGATTCGCGATTGATCCTGGCCGGCGATTATCGGGGGCTGGAGAGATACGTCGCTTCTCTCCTCGACCTTGTCGACCGGCTGTGTCTCAGGGATGTTCATTTCTCCGGCCACGTCGAATTTGCCGAGATCGTTGCCTTCTTCGAGCTGGCCGACGTCTACCTCAGCCTCAGCGAGCACGAGGGGTTCGGCGTCCCGCTCCTGGAGGCGTTCCACAAGAAGGTTCCGGTCGTCGGGTTCGACGCCGGCGCCGTCGGAGAGACCATGAACGGGGGAGGCGTGCTGCTCCGGGAGAAGGACTTCTTGCGCATCGCGTCTCTCCTCGACGTCCTTGTCCGAAACAAGGATGTGCGCCAGGCCGTCGTCCAGGGCCAGCTCAAGGCCCTGGAAAAGTTCAGCCGGGCGAATGTCAGCCGCATCCTTCGGCAACACATCGAGGAGGTGGTCCGGAGATGAGGGTTGACCAGCTCGTGCCCGCCTACCACCGGGGCGATGCCATCGGGGACGAAGCCACCCACCTGAGGCGCTTCTTCCGGTCGCAGGGGTTCGAGTCCGATATTTTCAGGCTGAGCTGCGACCGGGAGCTGGAGAAAGAATCGCAGGACTTCGCCCATTTTCCCGAACCTTCGTCCTTTGATATCACCATCCTCCACTTCGCCCTTCCTTCCGCCCTGACCCCGGCCTTCCGGCGCCTCCGCTCGAAGAAGGTCATTGTCTATCACAACGTCACCTTGCCCGAGTTCTTTGCCGGCTACAGCGAGGAAATGGTCAGGCTCGCCACGTTGGGAAGGGAAGAGCTGCGCTCGCTGGCCGGGGACGTGGATATCGCCCTGGCCGATTCCGGCTTCAATGCCCGGGAGCTCCGGGAGTTCGGGTTCCGGCAGTCCTTCGTCTTTCCGCTCTACGTGGACTTGGCCAAGTACAATCGGCCGCTGGACGCCTTTGTGCACAGGCTCTTTCGAGACGGCCGGACCAACATCCTTTTTGTGGGCCGGGTCGCCCCTAACAAGAAGATCGAGGACCTCATCAAGGTCACCTTCTACTATAAAAAATTCATCCGGCCCCTGGTGCGTCTGATCGTCGTGGGAAAAACGGCCTCCGTCCCGGTCTACTATCACGCCCTGGTCAAACTGGCCGATGACTTCCTGCTCGCGCCGGAGGAGATCTGCTTCACCGGCCATCTCCCGGATGATGAGATGTATGCGGTCTACCGGGCGGCGGATGTGTTCCTCTCCTTGAGCGAGCACGAAGGATTCTGCCTTCCCCTGGTGGAGAGCATGATCTTTGACCTGCCGGTCATCGCCTTCGATTCGACCGCGGTCCCCGACACCCTGGGGGGAGCCGGGATCCTGATCCGGGACAAGCGGGCCGACAGGGTGGCCGAGCTCCTGGATATCGTTGTCCGCGATGAGAGCCTGAGGACGAAGATCATCCGCGGGCAAAGGGAGAGGCTGGCGGAGCTTCAGGCCGAGGGCCGGGAGCCGTTCCTGCTTCAGCTGATCGAGCGGCTGAGAGGCCCAAAGCCATAGGCGTTCAGACAT
Organism: Candidatus Aminicenantota bacterium; assembly: GCA_036769375.1. Taxonomy (GTDB): domain Bacteria; phylum Acidobacteriota; class Aminicenantia; order Aminicenantales; family UBA8522; genus UBA8522. The sequence continues at coordinate 3,306 of DAIPLF010000076.1, forward strand.
GAAGATCGCTTTCGTCGTTCAGCGGTACGGGCCGGAAGTGATGGGGGGCTCCGAGCTCCACTGCCGGCTCATCGCGGAGAGAGTGGCCTCGGCCGGCCATGAGGTTTCCGTGTACACGACCTGCGCCAAGGATTACACCACCTGGGACAACGTGTATCCGCCGGGGAGGGAAACCCTGAACGGAGTTTCGGTGCGGCGTTTCCCGGTGACCAAGCCCCGGGACATGGCCTCCTTCAATGAATACTCGGACTGGATATTTTCTCATGAGCACTCGGACCAAGATGAGCGGGAATGGCTGGACCGTCAGGGCCCGCTGACGCCCGACCTTCTAGAGGCTCTGGAGAATGAGGAAGGCCGGCATGAGGCCTTCATTTTTTTCACCTACCTTTATTACACGACCTACGGGGGGCTGAAGAGGATCAAGGGGCCGAAGACTCTCGTGCCTACCGCCCATGACGAGCCCGCCCTCCGCCTCCGGGTCATGAAGGAGGTTTTCGCTGCGCCGGCGGCCTTCATGTTCAATACGGAGTCCGAGCGCAAGCTGCTCAGCCGGCACTTCTCGTTCGAGGGCAAACACCAGTCGGTCGTCGGCGTTGGGGTAGAGATCCCCGGCCGGCCCGATGTGAGCGGCTTCTGCCGGAAAAACAGCCTCGCGGGACCGTTCATCCTGTACGCCGGCCGGATCGAGCCGGGCAAAGGTTGCCGGGAGCTCATCGACGACTTCCTCGCCTACGCGCCCGGAGACCCGAAGACCCAGCTTCTCCTCATCGGGAATCTCCTCATGGCCCTGCCTTCTCATCCGCGGTTGCGTTACCTCGGTTTCATTTCGACGGAGGAGAAGAACGCGGCCATGGCTGCAGCCGCCGTGACCGTGCATCCGTCCCGCCTGGAGAGCCTGTGCATGGCGGCCCAGGAATCCCTCGCCGTCCGCACCCCCATCCTGGTCCAGGAAGCCGCCGATCCGCTCAAAGAACACTGCCTGCGTGGACAATGCGGTCTCTACTACTCAAACGGCCGGGAATTCGCCGCGGCGCTCGGCCTTCTCTTCCGGGATGCCCGGTTGAGAAAGGTGTTGGGCGAGAACGGATTTGCCTATGTCCGGAAGAACTATGCCTGGCCGGAGGTCATGGCGAAATACGAGCGCCTGTTCCAGTTCCTGGCTCAAGTTTGACTTGGCGGATGATGTGTGTTAAGGCTTAGGTGGTCTGAAGGCCGGAGCAATGTCCATCATCAACTACGTCACCAAACAGGTGGCCATCAAGATCGTCTACTATGGCCCGGGATTGAGCGGCAAGACCACCAACCTCCGTTACATCTATTTCAAGCTGGACCCGTCTTCGCGCGGCGACCTCGTCTGCCTGGAGACGGACACGGAGCGGACCTATTTTTTCGACCTTCTTCCGGTCAAGGCCGGGTTGATTGGGGATTACAGGGTTCATTTCCAGCTTATGACCGTGCCCGGCCAGATATTCTATGAGGCCTCCCGCAAGAACGTCTTACGGGGAGCGGACGGCGTCGTTTTTGTGGCGGATTCCCAGATCCCGCTTCTTGATGCCAATCTGGAGAGCTTTGATAACCTGAGGCGTAACCTGCTCAGCCTCGATGTCGATCTCAACGCCTTCCCCCTTGTCTTTCAATATAACAAGCGTGACCTCGACGAGCTCATCCCGGTGGAGACGTTCAATCAGCTCCTTAACCCCAGAAGTCTGCCCTATGTGGAGGCTTCGGCGATCAACGGCGTCGGGGTTTTCGAAACCCTGAAGGAAGTGGCCAAGCTGACGGTTCCGGCCGTGAAAGAAAATCTCCTGGGCGTCAAGGTGGGCGCTGAGGAGCTGGCCGCCGTGGAGTCCCGGGCTCAGGAAGTCCTCGGCGAAGCGACCCGGAAGGAAGTGGAAGTGGAGTTCGTCACTCCTGAAGAAGAGGGGGACACCCAGCTCAGAAAGACGAAGCTCCAGACGGTCGACGAAGTCGAGCTGGAGCTGGACCGTCTGTCCCGCGAGTTCCTGGAACGGCCCAAGAAACCCAAGCCCTCCTGAGAAAAAGCCTCCAACCCAGCGTCTTCTTTGTTGAGGATGCTCGTCAAAACCTCCAGTGCCGCCCTTCTTGGGATCGAGGCCTACATTGTCGACGTCGAGGTCGACGTCTCCACCGGTCTTCCCGGCTTCACGACGGTCGGGCTTCCGGACGCTGCCGTCCGCGAAAGCAAGGAGAGGGTGCGGGCCGCGCTGAAGAACTGCGGCTACGAAATGCCGTCCAGGAGGCTGACCATCAACCTCGCTCCGGCCGACCGCCGGAAGGAGGGCTCGGCCTTCGACCTGCCGATCAGTCTCGGCCTGCTGGCCTTTCTGGGGGTGGTATCCGGAGAGAGGCTCAAAGACTATCTCTTCATCGGCGAGCTGGCCATGGACGGCCGGCTCAAGCCTGTGCGCGGCGTCCTGCCGGCGGCGCTCCTGGCCCGGAGGAAGGGCTACCGGGCAATCGTCATCCCCAAGGAGAACGAGAAGGAAGCCGCGCTCGTGGGAAGCGTGGAGATCTTTGGTCTCGAGAACCTGGTCCAGGTCGTCCGGCTGCTCAATGAGCCGGAAAGCGTTTCCCCCTGCCGGTATGTGCTGTCGGAGATCCTCGGCAACCCTTCCTATGACGGGGATTTCGCCGAGGTCAAAGGACAACAGCAGGTCAAACGCGCCCTGGAGGTGGCGGCCTCCGGCGGCCACAATATCCTCCTGATCGGGCCTCCCGGAGCCGGGAAGACCATGCTGGCGAGACGCCTTCCGTCCATCCTTCCGCCCATGGCCTTTGACGAGATCATTGAAGCCACCCAGGTCTACAGCGCCGCGGGCCTGCTCAGGCACAAGGGAGCCGTCTGCGCGAGGCCGTTCCGGGCTCCGCACCATACCATCACTGACGCCGGGCTTATCGGGGGCGGCAACATCCCTCGGCCGGGCGAGGTCAGTCTGGCCCACAATGGGGTCCTTTTTCTGGATGAGCTCCCGGAATTCCGCCGCCGGGTGCTCGAGGATCTGCGCCAGCCCCTCGAGGACGGCCAGGTGACCGTCGCCCGCGCCGCCATCAGCGTGACCTACCCCGCCTCGTTCATGCTCGTTGCCGCCATGAATCCCTGCGAAGACGTGTCCCGCGGACTGGCCGGGAGAGAGGACGATTGCACGGATGCGCAAAGGCAAAAATATTACGCCAAGATCTCCGGTCCCCTCCTGGACCGGATCGATATCCAGGTCGATGTCCCCGAAGTCAAGTTCAAGGACATCGTGTCCCGCGCTGAAGGGGAGAGCTCTGAGAAGATCAGGACCAGGGTGAAGCGCGCCCGGGAGCGGCAGCTGGAACGGTTCACTGACCGGAGGATCTATTCCAACGCTCAGATGGGAACGCGGGAGATCAAGAAATTCTGTCCGGTCTGCGCGGACTCGCAGAAGCTGCTGGAGACGGCCGTGACCAAGCTTGGGTTCAGCGCCCGGGCCTACGACCGAGTCCTTAAGGTGGCGCGTACAATCGCCGATTTAGCGGGGGAGGAGGACATCCGTCCCGCCCACGTCGCCGAAGCCATCCAGTACCGGATGATGGACAGGTATTATTGAATAGGGATGGACTTCCGTCTCCCTGTCCCTTTCCACTGGTTTCAACTCAATTTGACAAGCGGCGACTCCTTGATTTACCATGCCCAGCGCTGGAAGGCGGCGGAATCGATGCCCTGAACGCTCATCAAGATAGACGTCGCCTTCTCGGCAGTCTGCTCGGCAGGCGAAGCTGAGCCGGCAGGCCGGGCATTTGCCCGGCCAGACATATTCCAGTCAAAGGAGGGATCGATATGGGACTTTTCGGCAAGTCTTTCGAGGAAAAAGTCCAGGACGCCGTCAACGTCATCAACAAGTCGGATCTCGGAGTGCGCGACCTGCGGGCCAAGGTCGACGGCAAGGTCGTGACACTTGAAGGGCAAGCGGCGAACATCGACGCCAAGGGCCGGGTCATGCTTGAATTCAACAAGATGGTGAACACAGAAAACACCATCAACAAAATCCAGGTGCTGCAAGCCCCGGCCGCTCCTTCCATCCCCGGCCCGGGTTGGCAGATCGCCGGGGAAGTCCAGGTCTACGAGGTCAAGCCGGGGGACACGCTCAGCGCAATCGCTCAGCGCTTCTACGGCAAGGCCAGCCTGTACCCGAAGATTTTCGAGGCCAACAGGGACATCCTGTCCAATCCCGATCTCATCAAGGTCGGCCAGAAGCTGAAGATCCCGAAGCTCTGAGGCTGGGGCTCCTCGCGGTGTCCGGACGAGCGGACTGGATTACTTGATCTTCTTCCCTCGCACGGACCCGTACCGGCTGCCCATGACGATCTCGGTCACGGTGTTGTTCTCGAGAACAAAGCGGACGCTTGAGCCCTCTCTGCCCTTGATCGTGAACTC
>DAIPLF010000432.1:0-2135 GCA_036769375.1 Candidatus Aminicenantota bacterium
TCACCAATCGATTAACCTTCAGGGGTGATTGACCTCCGGGGAACGCCGGGCGAGAATGTGTTTCCCGGAGGACTTCGAATTGGAAAACCGGAAAGACAAGAGATTTGGAGAACGTAACGCCGTTCTCATCAGGGACGCATGCCTGTCGCCGAGGACCGCCGCCAGCGGCGGGTTCAATGCCTTCACCCACGATCTCTCCGTGTCGGGGGCCCGGATCAGCAGCCTGGTCGATTACCCCGTCGGTTCGGTCATCCGGATCGATATCGACCTCAGGAGAACCCATCAGTCCCTCAGGGTGGACGGCGAGGTCGTCTGGACCCGGAAGAGCGAGAACGGCCATCGGTTCGATCTCGGGGTCGAATTCGAGCACAGACTTCCTGACACGATCCTGTCGCTGATCAAGCATTTCTACGGCAAAGAGGTCGGGATCCCTTCTTCGGTTTCCTGAACCTGCGCCGTCTTTCCTGTACCGGTCATTGACATTCCGGCCCGCCGGACCCTATATGAAGCCTGGGAGCAGGTCCGCCGTCGGGGAGAAAGGCAGGATTCGCTTGTCAAAAAGAACCAGACTCCGGGTCGAGCGTCAGGTCGCGCTGATGGTGATCGCGGCCGCCTTTGCGGGCGTGCTCTCAGCCGCGCCTCAAGCCGCCCCCGGCGATCCCGGCCAGGCCGCGACGGTCGCGACCAAGCCTCCGGACGAAGAAAAGCCTTCGTATTTCACCGATCTCTGGCAGCTCGACAGGAAGACGCGGGGATCCAAACCGGGCATCACTTTCCACCGCTCCAACTACGTCCTGGCTGCCTCTTACAACTTCACGCCCAACCCGGCGCCCCTGCAGGAAGTCGATCCGGCCAAGACGCTCACGAAACCGGAAGTCACGTTCCAGCTCAGCTTCAAGGCCCGGCTCTGGCGGGACATGTTCGGGAAGGACATGGTCCTATGGCTCGGTTACACCCAGAGGTCCTTCTGGCAGCTCTACAACTTCGACGACAGCTCGCCCTTCCGGGAGACGAACTACGAGCCCGAAGTCCTGCTCAACATCGGCACCCGCTTCAGCGTCCTCGGCCTGAAAGGGCGCTTCATCCAGCTCGGGGTCAACCACCAATCGAACGGCCAGTCGGAGCCTTTGTCGCGGAGCTGGAACCGGCTCGTCGCCAGCATCGGGATCGAACGGGGCGACCTCTCGATCCTCCTCAAGACCTGGTACCGCATCCCGGATGCCGACGACGACAATCTCGGGCTGACGCACTTTACCGGCAACGGGGAGCTCTGGGCTTATTATTTCCTGAAGAGGCACCGGCTGGGGGTCATGGTCCGCGACAACCTGAATTTCCGGGAGAACCGGGGCGCCATCCAGCTCGAGTGGAGCTTCCCGATCTTCGCCGTCATAGCCGGGCACGTCCAGTACTTCCTGGGCTACGGCGAGAGCCTCCTCGACTACAACCACCGCGTCCACCGCGTCGGCTTCGGCTTCATCTTCACAGATTGGTAATGAGCGCTAGAAGCTCAATTGCAGCCGCACGCCCCCACCCTTGGGAAGAGCGAAGGGGGACATGTCGAACTGCAATCCCCGCCGGGCCCGGACGCGCGCATTGCGCCTGAGGACGGCCCGCTTGACGGTCGCCAGGTCGAGGATGGCCGAACCGGCCAATCCGCCGAGCCATACGAATCCCCAGGATGCGGACAGGTGGTCGTCAGTGAGGAACGCCGCGATCGCTGCGAACGTGACGCCAACCCTCAGCCCGGCCGACAGCAGGCCGCGTCCCCAGCAGCCGCCGTAGAAGAAACCCAGGGAAGGGCCGAAAGCTATTCCGGCCCAGGCGACATACCCATTGCGGGAGTACATGGACGCCAGGGCGGCGACGGTCCCGGCCACGCTGAGCCCTAAGGCCGTATTCGCCGAGGGCAGGCCCGGGTAGGCAACCCCGGGCGAGACTGGGGCCTGGCCCTCATTCGGGCCTTGGCCGACGACGGGCACGACAACAAGGCAGAGACCGAGCAGGATCAGGACCGCGCTCCCCCGACAAGTCCTGGGGTTTCTCATGACTTCTCTCCTTTCCGGATCGGGCTCCCTCATTTCCATGGACAATGTAGAGCCGGACGGGGTGAGAGATGTCAGGCTTATGTCAAGATT
>DAIPLF010000077.1:0-7718 GCA_036769375.1 Candidatus Aminicenantota bacterium
GAGACGATCGATATTTACGAGGGCTTAATCGACCTGCTTTTCAGACTCCGGGAGAAGGACCCGACCGGAGGGAATGTTGCGGAGTCCTTTCATCTGGCCGAGAGGGCCAAGTCCAGGGCTTTCCTGGAGCTCATGGCCGAGGCCAAGGTCAACCTTGCTTCAGGGATTTCCCAGGAATTGGAGACCGAGGAGAAAAACCTCCAGGTCTTGCTGACCGACCTCCAGCAGAAACTCCTGGACCCCGAGCTCAAAGGCGACCAGAAAGAAAATCTCTACAAGGAGCTTCAATCCGCCGAATCCCGCTACAACGATTTTATTCTCGAGCTCCGCAAAAAGATCCCCGAATATGCTTCCACGGCCTATCCCGAGCCCTATACCCTGGAGATGGCGCAGAGCCGGCTTCTCGACAAAGACAGCTATCTTCTCGAATTTTTCCTGGGCAAGGAAAATGTTTTCTTGTGGGCCGTCTCAAAGAACAAGATCCTCGCGACGCAATCTTTCCCCGCGGGGCACGAGGTTTTTAAGAAGATCCTGGAGTATCAAACCCAGATCGCCCAGCACAAGATCAACCTCGATTTCCGGCTGGGCAAAGAAATCTATGATGTCCTTCTAAAGGACGCCCTCGGCCTGATTCCGGCATCTTCTCACCTGATCATTATCCCCGACGGCCTTCTCCTTCGATTCCCCTTCGAGGCCTTGGCCACAGAGGTTGCGGGCGGCGCTCCGAGATATCTCCTGGAAGACTACGTTATTTCCTATGCGCCGTCCGCCTCAGTGCTGGGGGAGATTACGGGAACTCAAAGGCCGGCGGCGGCCGGATCGGTCGACCTTCTGGCCATGGGCAATCCCGTTTTTGAAGACAAGGAGAAAGCGACCCGGGCAGACGTGGAATATCTCAGGGCAGGGGCTCAACTCCTCCCTCTTCCGTATGCGGAGGAAGAAGTGTCCTCCATCAGCCAAATTTATCAACAGGCCGGCGGGAAGGCGGAATCCTACGTGAAGGAAAAGGCACGGGAAGAGGTCATGAAATCCGGAGACTGCCGCCAATTCAAGAATCTCCACTTCGCCACCCACGGGTTCATCGACGACCGGGTTCCAGCCCTCAGCGGACTTCTGCTCGCCCCCAGCCGGAATCCGGAGGGAGAGGACGGATTCCTCCGCTTGAATGAGGTCTTCCAGTTGAAATTGGATGCGCAGCTGGTGACCCTATCGGCCTGCGAAACGGCCCTGGGCAAACAAGTCCGGGGAGAAGGGATGATCGGGCTCACGCGCGCTTTTTTCTATGCCGGAGCCCGATCCGTCATCGCGAGCCTCTGGATGGTCAGCGATCAATCGACGGCGCTGCTGATGCAAGGGTTTTATTCGGAATATGCCAAAGGAGAGCGACCTTCGATGGCGCTGCGCCGGGCCAAGCTCGAGCTCCTGAAGGGAGACGGTCTGACATATCGCCATCCCTTCTTCTGGGCTCCTTTTGTCCTTGCCGGCGAATATTAGGAGCTCGGGAAGAGGGGCAGTTTCTTCTTTTCGGGCTCTTTTTCCCGCTCCTTCTTCGGGGGCTTCAGGTCAACTGCAGTGTCACCGAATATTTCCCTCAGCCAGCTGAAAACGTCGCCCCATTTATCGAAGTTCTCCGGCCCGGTGCCCTTGACCTCGATATAGCGAACGTTGGCCTTGAACTGCTGAAGCTGGGCCACGACCTTGCGCGCTTCCTCAACGGGGGCGGCCTTCTCCCGGTCCCCATGGAGGATGAGGATATTCTGGCCCTTCGCGCGGTCAAGCATATCCAGGATATTCTCCGCTCCGGAGTGCTGAGGCGGGACAAAGATCCCTGAGCGGACGATGACACCCCTAAAAGTTCCGGGGTTCTGGAGCGCCAGCCGCAAGGCTCCGTAGCCCCCTTTGCCGAAGCCATCCAGGACAACGCCTTTGGTGTTGACGCTGTAGATCTTGGCCAGATGTTCGATCGTCTCGATCACCCGCTGGGCGGAGCCTCCGGCGTACCATCCCGCGGGGTCATCGACCTCGGGCGCCAGGATGAAGAAGTCTCCCGCTCTTTTCCTGACCCTCGGGCCAAAGTAGCTCGAAGCCAGAGCGAACATCGCCCTCCGGTCAGCGACGGGTCCTCCGGAGAGAGTAACAAGGAGTGGGAGCGGGGTTTTCTCGTTGTACCACTCCGGGACAAGGACGGAATAGGATCGCAGGGAGCCGTCGGCTTCCGAGCGGTAGCCAAGACGGGAGATCCTCCCGGAAGGGAAAAGGGCCGGCTTGGCCTCATCGACCAGCTTGAAGAGGTCTTTGATTTCGAGGTTCCATTCCTGGACGGACTCCAGGTCGGCGAACGGAGGTAATTTTTCCATGAAATCCCGGATCCACTTCAGACGGACCTCCAAATTGGGCAGGCTTTCCCGGAAAATGATGTCCTTGGCGAAGGCCTCACCCTTCTTGATCTCGGCCAACTTGGTGTCGTAGGCATCGAATTCCTGCCTATCCAGCAGGAAGAATCGCCGGTCATCCGTAAAGCGGAGCGTTCCCTTTTCATCGATCACGCCCAGGCTAATCTCATAGATCCCCGTCGGCGTCTTCTCCATCTCGACCGGGAAGCTGAGGATGCTCGTCCCTGGACCGAACGAAAGGGGGACCTTAGATTGAATATTGCCCAGAGGTGTCGTCAGGATGATCCTCGCCTGCCAGCCGGATTGAGGCGCGGGCGAATGAACGGCCAAGTTGAACTTCCGCTCGTCCTCGGGAAAAAAATGATTGGCATTCAGGGCGGATTGAAATTCCAGACCCCGCGGGGGACCCAACACGAATTCCGCACTCAGGCTCTTTTTCGGAGCGGCGCTCTCGGGCAGGTATTCGGGGTCGGGGACGAGCTGGACGATCTTTTTCTGTCCGGCATCCAGGTCATCATAGGTGAGGTTGATCCCCAACTTCTGCTGGAAAAAAGGGCGGAAATAGGGGATGTACTTCCAGGGGATGGCCAGTTCATAAGAGACCGACGCTTCGGGTGCGTTCAACTTCATCTGCAGCTGGACGTCTCTGGCCGGAGAGGAGCCCTCCTCTCCCGGCCTATCGATGAAGGCAACGGGTTCGTCACCGAAACGGGAGAACCCGAATATCAGCCAGCGGGAGCTCGCCGCGGCCTCCTCCGGACTGACAAACGCCAGGTAAAAGCCATCGCCCTCGCGCCGGCCCCTGCCGGGAAATTCGACCTGGTCGTCCAAAACCTTTACGGCCGCATAGAAATACTCCGAGTCAAAGCTAAACCGGACGGTCACGGTCAAATCAGCAGACGGTGGAAGGACCTGGCCTTCGGCCGTGAATGGAACGGGGATTTCTGGTATCGCCGCCCAATCAGCCAGGTCTCCATCGATGGTGAACCGGTTCTCCGCTTGCAGGATCTTGAGTCCTTCCGGCTGCTGGGCCGGCAGTGAGAGCGGACTGACAAAGAAAAGAGACAAAAGGACTCCGCCTATTGACATCTCTCGCTTCCTCATTCAGGAACTCCTTTATCGGATGCGCCGGCGCGACCTCGATCATCTTGCCGCCGCCAGATTTTTTTCTCGAATGTGTCCCCTTCTATTGTAGAGCACTCCCGCCGGATTGACAATCCAAAGGCTCAATCCTATAATCGGGCAGGAGCGATTTTTTAAAGGTGAGACCATGACACTTCCAGACAAAAAAACGTCATCGCCTGAACTCCCGGACGGGGTGTCGCAGATCAGCCCGACATGCCTTATCCAGGGAGAGATCAGCGGCCGGGAAGACCTCGTGGTCAAAGGCCAAGTCCGCGGCAAGATCGAGCTCCCCGAGAACGACCTTATCGTCGACGAGCCGGCCCGGGTCGAGGCCGAGGTCCGGGTGAGGAACGTCCGCATCAAAGGCGAGGTCGTCGGGAACATCACGGCCTCCGGAAAAGTCACTATCGAGAGAACGGGCCGGATGCGCGGCGACCTTTCGGCCGCCGTCATCTCGATCGAGGACGGAGCCCAGTTCAAGGGGGCCGTCAAGATCCTGTCCAGGCCCTGATCGGTTCGAAAGCCCAATTCCTCCTGTCCCCTTCTGACCGCCCCGCGAAAAATTGATATAATGAATCCGATGAAGAAGCTTGAACTCCACTCTGATTTCATGCCCAAGGGGGACCAGGTCGGAGCTATCGACGCCCTTGCCGCAAGCCTCGAGGCCGGAAACCCCCACCAGGTCCTGATGGGGGTCACAGGGTCGGGGAAGACTTTTACCATGGCCAATGTCATCGCCCGCCTCCAGAGACCCATTCTCGTCATATCCCACAACAAGACCCTGGCCGCCCAGCTCTACCAGGAATTCCGGCGGTTCTTCCCGTTCAACGCGGTCGAGTATTTTGTCAGCTACTACGATTATTACCAGCCGGAAGCCTATATCCCGGCCTCCAACACCTACATCGCCAAGGAAGCGACCATCAACGATGAGATCGACCGAATGCGCCTCTGCGCTACGAACTCGCTTTTCCAGCGCCGCGATGTCATTATCGTCGCCTCGGTCTCCTGCATCTATGGCATCGGGGCGCCAGAGACGTACTATTCGATGAGCTTTCGCCTGGCCAAAGGACAGGCCGTATCCAGGAAGAAGATCGTCGAGTCCCTCGTGGGCATGCAGTATGAGCGCCAGGAGGACGATTTCAAGAGAGGCACGTTCCGGCTGCGCGGAGATATCATCGATGTTTTTCCCTCCTACGAGGAGCTGGCCTACCGCATTGAGCTGAGGGACAACGAGGTTGCCGGGATCTCCTCCATCGACTCGCTCCTCGGCCGGACGGTCGAGACTTTCGATGAGGTCATCATCCATCCCCGGACCTTTTTCTCAACCCCGGCCGATGTCCTGCGGGCCTCGATCGCCGGCATCGAGCGGGAGCTGGCCGAACGCATCGAGTTCTTCCGGAAGCAGGGAAAAGCTGTCGAGGCCGAACGCATCGAGGAGCGAACCCTCTACGACCTCGAAATGCTGCGCGAGTTCGGCTACTGCCCCGGGATCGAGAACTACTCGCTCTACCTGAGTCAGCGCCGCCCCGGCGAGCCTCCTTATACCCTCCTGGACTATTTTCCCCATGACTTCCTGACCATCATCGATGAGTCGCACGTGACGGTTCCCCAGATCGGCGGCATGTATCACGGCGACCGCTCCCGCAAGCTGACACTCGTTGAACATGGCTTCCGCCTGCCCTCCGCCCTGGATAACCGGCCCCTGGACTTCCGGGAATTTACAGCCCGGTCCGGCCAGGTGCTTTATGTTTCGGCCACGCCCGGCGAATATGAGATCCGGGAGTCCAAGCGAAAGGTCATCGAACAGATTATCAGGCCCACCGGCCTGACCGATCCGGAGGTCGAGGTCCGTCCGGTCAGGGGTCAGGTGGAGGACCTAAGGGGCGAGATCATGCGGCGGGCGGAAAGGAACGAGCGAACCCTGGTGACGACGTTGACCAAGAGGATGGCCGAAGACTTGACCCGGCACTATCACGAGCTCGGTCTCCGGGTCCGCTATCTCCATTCGGATATCGAAACCCTCGAGCGGGTCAATATCTTGCGCGACCTGAGAAAGGGCAAGTTCGACGCCCTGATCGGCATCAACCTGCTGCGCGAGGGCCTGGACCTTCCCGAAGTTTCGCTTGTGGCCATCCTGGATGCCGACAAGGAGGGTTTTCTGCGCTCCTCGACCTCCCTCATCCAGACATTCGGCCGGGCGGCGCGGAACGTGGCCGGAAAAGCCGTTCTTTATGCTGATGCGGTCACGCAATCCATGGCCCAGGCGCTGGCTGAGACGAACAGACGCCGGCAGATCCAGAATTCCTATAATGTCGAGAACCACATCACTCCCCAGTCGATCCGCAAGCAGATCGACGAGGTCATGAACAGCCCGTATGAGAGGGATTATCTGGACTATACCCGCATCTCCGAGGAGAAGGCCGTCTATCTTTCTCCGGAAACAAGAAAGCAAAAAATGGAGGAGTTGGAGAGGCTGATGAAGGAGGCGGCCCACGGCCTCGAATTTGAAAAGGCGGCGAGACTCCGGGATGAGCTCGTCAAGCTGAAGAAGCGTGAGCTGGAAATGGGATTCTAGAAGCCATGGAGGACAAGCTCAAACAACGTCTGGCCGAGCTCCCCGACAAAGCGGGGATCTATTTTTTCAAGAATGCGGGGGGTGAGATCATCTATATCGGCAAGGCCCGCTCCCTGCGAGACCGCGTCCGCACCTACTTCCTCGCTCCGGCCGACCTCAAGGTGGCCAATATCCGGTCGGAGACGGCGGACATCGACTTTATCCTCACTGGCTCGGAGAAAGAAGCCGCTTTCCTGGAGAACAATTTTGTCCAGCGTTACCAGCCCAAGTTCAACCTGAGGCTCAAGGACGACAAGAGCTTTCCCTATCTGAAGCTGACGGTCGGGGAAAGATACCCAAACGTCACCTTGACCCGGAAGGTCGAGGACGATGACGCCCGCTACTTCGGCCCGTTCAGCCCCGCCTCTCAAGCCCGTAAGACGATCCACCTTTTGAACAGGTATTTCGGCATCCGGGGGTGCGAAGAGACGATCCCGGGAAAGCGGCGGAGGGCCTGCCTCGAGCATGACCTCAAGCTTTGCTCCGCGCCCTGCGTCGGCTCGATCGGGGAAGCGGAATACAGAGAGAACATCAACAACGGACTTCTCTTCCTGGAGGGAAGGACCGACCAGCTGCTCAAAGCCCTCAAACAGAGGATGGAGGCCGCTTCAACGCACCTCGACTTCGAGCAGGCGGCTCACTGGCGCGATCTCATCCGCACCATGGAGCAGATCAAGGAAAGGCCGCGGTTCATTTCGGTCGGCCTCGAAGACACCGATATCTTCGGACTGGCCAGGGACGTGGACAGGCTCGCTCTCTATGTCTTTTTCATGCGCAGGGGAAAGGTCCGAGAAGCTGAGGAGCTGGTATCCCGGGAGCCGGAGGGAACCGCCACGGAGGCGGCGCTGGCCCGGATACTGAAGGGTTTCTACGGCCAGAGCGAAGACCTCCCCCGGAAGATCCTTATCTCCCGCGCGGTCGATTCGATCCCAGAACTGTCCCAGTGGATTTCCCGGAAGAAGGGCTCCCCTGTTCGAGTCTTGGTCCCGCAAAGGGGCCGGGACAGGAAGCTCGTCGAGATGGCGGTTCGGAATGCCGAGCGCCTGCTGAAGAAAGCTGAGCCCGAACACCCCGCGCTGAGTGATCTCAGCGGGATCCTCGGTTTGGCTAAGCCTCCCGGACGCATCGAGGGTTTCGATATCTCGAACACCGGCGGCCAGGAGTCTGTTGGCTCTGTCGTGGTCTTTGAGGGTGGAGAGCCCAGCCGAAGTGAATACCGGAAATACAAGATCAAGAGCATCGCCGGACCCAACGATGTCGCCAGCCTCCAGGAGGTGATCAGACGACGCTATGCCCGGTTGCTCAGAGAGAAGCTGAAACTTCCCGACCTCATCCTTGTCGATGGGGGCAAGGGACAGCTCCATGCCGCACAGATCGAGCTGGACAAGCTGGGACTGGCCGGGATTCCTGTCGTCTCTTTGGCCAAAAGGGAGGAGGTCGTCTTCACGCCGGCCAATAAAGAAGGACTGCGTCTGGACAGGACGGCGCCCGCTTTAAAGCTGCTCCAGCATATCCGCGATGAAGCCCACCGTTTCGCCGTAACCTTCCACCGGCAGCGGCGCAAAAAAAAGAGCTTCGCTTCCTAG
>DAIPLF010000433.1:0-2132 GCA_036769375.1 Candidatus Aminicenantota bacterium
AAGAGCTGTTCGGCGAGTAGCGGATGACGGGGTTCCAAACGTAGTCGCTGGCAACGCGGGGGGGGAGCTTTTTGGGGGCCGACCAGGTTTCCCCTTTGTCCGTGCTGGTTGCGGTGTAGCAGTACCCGTTGTACTCATTTTCAAAGGCCGCGACGACGATGTTGACGTTGTTCGGGCGGGCCGCAATGGTCGCATTCATTTCATAAGCGGTATCGTCTGCGCTTACCGGGCGATCCCCGAACAGGGCCCGTTCATGGCCGGTCTTAGAAGCCCTTGACTTGGTGATGTCTTTCCCTCGAACGCTCGTCAGCCCGTTCTTCTTGGCCAACCGTGAGATCATCCCAGGGGGCAGAACAGAGATGACATTCTCTATCTGCGCTGAGGTCAGGTCAGAAAGGAACGGCTTGCCAGCGGGCGGCTTGCCGGATTTCTTTTCGACCTTGGGAGCATCCGCCTGGGAAAAGACCATGGCCGAACTGAACCCAACTAAAGCGACAAAAACAACAAAAACTTTCAAAGCCTTCATCCCTTAATCCTCCTTTCAAGATTGGTGAGATGACAACTTATCCTGAGATTTCCCCCATAGTGATGTTATTTGTTCCCCCGTACCACCTCCTTTTCCCTAGACGAATTGGTTTCCTGGGGATAGAGGTATCCCTTTCCAGACTTTTGAGGCGCCCGCTTAAAACCTTGATGAACCAATGCTATGAAATATCCGAAGCGTTGTCAAGCGAAAAAATTGACATATTCTTCAGTCAGAGAAGGCGATTCTTACCGTTACGGGACCGAGGAGGCCCGCTGAAACCAGGGGGGAATCCTTCGTGTCGTGTCTCGAGGGCATTTGCCTCGTTCTGAGGGCTGTGATAGAGTCTTCGCCCGATGGAACCGGCTGCTGAAAACGTGTTGCCCCGGTACAACCTCCGCTATGTCTGGCTCATATCTCTTGTCGCCGCCATGGGCGGCCTCCTTTTCGGCTATGACTGGGTGGTCATCGGTGGAGCCAAGCCGTTCTTCGAGCCCTTCTTCAACCTGACCAGCGAGTCCCTCCGCGGCTGGGCCAACAGCTGCGCCCTCCTGGGATGCCTGGCCGGCGCGGTCCTCTCAGGGGGAATGTGCGACAGGTTCGGCCGCAGGCGCCTGCTCACCGCCGCCGCGCTCCTCTTCGCCGTATCGTCGGTCCTGACCGGATGGGCCCCGGGCTTCAGCTGGTTCATCGCCTTCAGGATCCTGGGCGGAGTGGCTATCGGGATGGCCTCCAACCTGTCGCCGATGTACATCGCGGAGGTCGCCCCCGCTCATATCCGCGGCCGGCTTGTTTCCACCAATCAGCTGACCATCGTCATCGGCATCCTGTCCGCCCAGATCGTGAACTGGCTCATCGCCAGGTCCGTGCCGAACGGGGCCACGGCGGAGTTCATCCGCCAGTCCTGGTACGGCCAGTTCGGCTGGAGATGGATGTTCACGGCCGTCGCCGTCCCCTCGCTCCTTTTTTTCGCCGGTTCTCTGTTCATCCCGGAGAGCCCGCGCTGGCTGGTGAAAAACGGCCGGCCGGAGAGGGCCAGGCGCGTGCTGGCCAAGATCGGGGGCGCCGCCTTCGCCGACTCCGAGGTCCGCGATATCCAGAGCACCCTGTCCCGGCAGGAGATCAGGAGCGTCCGGTTCAAAGACCTGCTGGAACCGAAAATGACCAAGATCCTGCTCGTCGGAGTCACTTTGGCCGTCCTCCAGCAGTGGAGCGGGATCAACGTCATCTTCAACTACGCCGAGGAGATCTTCCGCGAGGCCGGGTACGGCGTAAGCTCGATCATGTTCAACATCGTCATCACGGGAGCGGTCAACCTGCTGTTCACCTTGATCGCGATCCAGACTGTGGACCGTTTCGGCCGCCGGGCGCTGATGCTCATCGGCTGCGCGGGGATCGCCTTTTTCCACACGCTTATCGGCCTGGGCTACCTGTTCCATCTGAAAGGGCCGGTTGTCGTGGCGCCGGTCCTGGCGACGCTGGCCTGCTACGGTTTCTCCCTGGCGCCCATCACCTGGGTGCTCATCTCGGAGATCTTTCCCAACAGGATCCGCGGGGCGGCCGTCTCCGTATCCACCTCGGCTCTCTGGATCGCCTGCTTCATCCTGAC
>DAIPLF010000078.1:0-7685 GCA_036769375.1 Candidatus Aminicenantota bacterium
GCTGAATCGACGGTCACCTTCCGGCCCATCTTCCAGCGGGGGTGGGAAAGCGCTTCCGAGATCGTCTTGTCCTTGATCTCGGGGAGCGGCGTCCGGAAAAATGGTCCGCCCGAGGCCGTCAGGATCGCCCTCCGAACGTCCTCTTTGCGCGCCTTGGCCAAGCATTGGAAGATCCCGCTGTGTTCGCTATCGACGGGAATGATCTCGGCCCCGGAGGAAGCCGCCCGCGACTTTAGGATGGCGCCGGCCACGACCATCGCTTCTTTGTTGGCCAGGGCAACCCGGACCCCTTTTTCGACAGCGGCGAGGGTCGGTCTCAGCCCCTCGATGCCGGTGATGGCCGCGACGACGATGTCGTTCTCCTCAAAGCGGGCCACCTCTTCCGCTCCCTCCGGTCCATGGACGACCCGTATGGGAAGTCCGTCTAGGTCTGACCTCAGCCTGTCGGCGTCTGCCCGGTTCTTGAGCGAGACGATCTTCGGATTGAATCTCCGCACCTGTTCGCGAAGCAGCTTGATGTTGGACCCGCCGGCCAGGCCGATAACGACAAACTCGGCGGCGATCCGGCTGATGACTTCGAGGGTGTTGGTTCCTATGGAGCCGGTCGAACCCAGAACGGAGACTTTTTTCATTTCCAGAAGAATTTGACAAAGTAATAGAAGAACGGGGCCGCCAGGAGGAAGCTGTCGATCCGGTCGAGGAACCCGCCGTGGCCGGGAAGGAAGTTGGACGAGTCCTTGACTCCGACTGCCCTCTTAAAGAGCGACTCAAGCGGGTCGCTGACCTGGGCGGCCATATGGACCAGGACCCCGCAGGCCAGGGCCTGCCAGAGCCCCACTTCCGTGAGGAGAAGCTGCCGGGCGGCCAGGGCGCCAAGGGCGCTGAAGGCGATGCCGCCCAAGCTTCCCTCCCACGTTTTATTGGGGCTGGCCAGCGGCGTCATTTTATGCCTTCCGCTGAGCTTCCCGAAGAGATAGCCCCCGCTATCCCCGAGGAAGATGACCGCGCAAAGAAAATAAAAAGTATAGGCACCCCGCTCGAGCATGATCAAGTAAAGATAGTTCATCGGGAAGCTGATATAAAACGCTCCAAAAAAGGTGACGGCGATGGATTGAGTGAAGTACGGAAGCTGCTCGACGCGCTGGAAGGTGACGACAAAAAAGACGGCCGTCAGGAGGAGAGCGATATAAAAGGCCGCATCGAGGGGAAAAGAGTCCTTGAAGAAGAAAGAGAAGGAGATGAGGAGGGCGATGACAAACCCGAGGGGGATTTGAGGTTGAAGCCTCTTTTTCTGGGCCAAGCCAAAGAACTCCAGGAGCCCGGCCAGGATGAACGCCTGGAGAACGATGAAAAGGAGGAGCCGGGACCCATACTGCATGATCAGAAAGAGCGGCACGAGGAGCAGAATGGCGGTGCGCAGCCGTTTGAGGAGGATCATGGGGCGAGGCGGGAAGACGCCGCAATCCGCCTAGGCGCCCTCGGACGGGCGGGCATTGACGGCGCCGAACCTCCTTTCTCTTTTTTGGAAATCGACCAAAGCCTGGATGAAGTCCAAGCGCCTGAAATCCGGCCAGAGAACAGGAGTGATCCAGATCTCGGAATAGGCGATCTGCCAAAGGAGGAAATTGGAGATCCGCAGTTCGCCGCTCGTCCGGATAAGGAGGTCGGGGTCGGGAATCCCGGCCGTGTACAGCCGCTGGGCGAACATCTCTTCATCCAGCCGGGCTGGGTCCAAATCCCCGCTCTGCAAGATCTTTTTAACGGCGTCGACGATCTCCGTCCGGCCGCTATAATTAAGGGCCAGGATGATGGTCAGCCGGTCAAAGTGCCTGGTCAGGGCTTCCACTCTCTCCAGCTCATTCACGGTGGATCCCGGGATGTCCTCCCTCTGACCGATGGCCAGGATCCGGATCTTATTTTTTATCAGATCTTTATCCTGTTTGCGCAGGTATTCCTCGAGCAGTCTCCAGAGTAGGGCGACTTCCCTCTTGGGCCTTTTCCAGTTTTCCTTGGAAAAGGCGTAAAGGGTGAGGAACTTGACGCCCAGCCGGGCGCAGGATTCGACCACTTCCTGGACCGCCTTGGCCCCCGCCCGGTGCCCTTCCATGCGCGGCTTTCGCCGCTTCTCTGCCCAACGGCCGTTTCCGTCCATGATCACGGCCACATGCAGGGGGAGCCGGGAAAGGTCCAGCTGGCGGACGAGCCTGTCCTCTTCGCTCCCTGGAGAGATGAAGCCTTTGAGGTCGATATCCACGGCGCCATTATAAGGGCTACCCCCTGCCCTTGTCAAAAATGGGCTCGGGGTAGTGGCTTCGAAACCACGCCCGTTTTCTCCCAGCGCGGAAAACGGGCTCGATTCGTCGATCACTCTTCTCTCCCTCCGGTCGAGAAACCATGCCCGCTCACTCCTCATACGGGTTTCTCAGCCACTACCCCTCGCCCTGGAAAAAATAAGCAGGGCCCGCTCAGTCGTCCACGGACTTCCTCATCCATACCCTTCGCCCTGGGTTAAAAGAGATACATTCCGCGGCAACAAAGTTGCGCGCGGGCTAGACCGAATGCAGGCATTTTGGTAATCTAGGGAAGCGCTGTGGAGACCAACTGAAAATGTGCCTGGCTATACCCGCCAAAGTCATCCAAATCGACGCTGCCGGAAGTGGAAAGGTCGATTACCTGGGGACCAAGGTCAAGGTCGACTTCTCCCTGTTGGAGAACGTGCGGCCGGGCGATTGGGTCATCGTCCATGCCGGCTTCGCCATCACCAAGCTGGACGAAGAGGAGGCCCAGGAAACTTTGGCCCTGCTCCGCGAGATCGCCCAAGCCCAGGGGGAGTGAGACTTGCCTGGCCTTATGAAAGAGCTCCGTGACGGGTCCATAACGCGGGCGCTTCTCGGCAAGATCGGCCGCAAAACCTCCGGTTTGGACCGGCCGGTTCGGATCATGGAAGTCTGCGGCACCCACACGATGACTATCCATCGCCATGGGCTGAAATCTTTGCTTGAAGAGGCGGGCGTAGACATGGTTTCCGGTCCTGGTTGTCCTGTCTGCATAACTCCCAATGAACTTCACGAAGCTTGCATCGACCTGGTGACCAAAAGAAGGAATTTCGTCCTGGCTTCATTCGGGGACATGACTAGGGTCCCCACCGGGAAAGGGTCTCTGCAATCGGCCGTTCCCGCGCCCTCCTCCCGGGTCAAGATCGTCTATTCCCCCGAGGAAGCGCTGGCCCTGGCCGAAGGAAACCCGGCCCAAGAAGTCGTTTTTTTCGGCGTGGGGTTCGAGACGACGATCCCGGCGATCGCGCTGACCGTAAAGAGGGCCGCCGAAAAAAGGGTGCCGAATTTTTCCGTCCTCACTGCCCTTTGGCTTATCCCGCCGGCGCTCCGGGCCATCCTTGAGGCCGGTGAAACCGCGGTCTCCGGCTTTCTCTATCCCGGACATGTCAGCGCCATCATCGGCCTGGAACCCTATCGCTTCATCTCCGAAGAATACGGCGTGCCGGGAGCAGTCGCCGGGTTCGAGCCTAACGACATCCTCCTGGCGATAAGCGCGGTCCTTGACCAGATCACGGAGGGTCGGCCGGGCATCTATCTTGAATACGGGCGCGTTGTCACCCCCAGGGGCAACCCGGTCGCCCAAGCGGTCATGGAGGAGATGCTTGAGCCGCGGGACGCTCTCTGGCGGGGACTCGGCCGCATTCCCCGGAGCGGCCTTGGCCTCAAGGATAAATACTGCACCTACGACGCCCGAACCAAGTATTCACTCAGCCTAAAAGAGGGGTCCGGAGACCTTCCGGGTTGCCGCTGCGGGGAAGTCCTGCGCGGCCTGATCTCGCCTCCTCAATGTCCTCTCTTCGGCAAGAAGTGCGGCCCGGATTCTCCGTTCGGACCCTGCATGGTCTCCTTCGAAGGTGCCTGCTTCATCTATCACAAGTACGGCCGCGGGAAGGAAAGCGGGTAAGGTGGCAATGAAAGAGGAAAAAGCGGTCAGCCTCGAGCTCGGGAGCGGGGGCAAGCGGATGCGCGATTTTATCGCCGGACACATCGTCCCCTCTTTCCGCAATCCCATTCTCGAAGACCTCGGCGACGCCAGCCATCTGCCAATGGGCGTGGCCTTCACCACGGACAGCTATGTCGTTGACCCCATCTTTTTCCCCGGCGGGGATATCGGGACCCTAGCCGTCAACGGGACGGTCAACGATCTGGTTGTTGCCGGCGCTCTGCCTCAGTTTCTTTCCCTCGCCCTTATTCTCGAGGAAGGACTCCCCTGGCCCGACCTCGAAAAGATCCTTAGGTCGATCAAGCGCGCGGCCTCAAAGTCGGGTGTCCTGGTGGCCAGCGGAGATACCAAAGTCGTCCGCCGCGGTCAGGCGGATAAGATCTATATCAACACCTCCGGCGTCGGGCTGACCGTCGCCCGGCCCAGGATCCCTCTCATCCAGGCCGGCGACCGGATCATCGTGACCGGCACCTTGGGAGAACACAGCCTGGCCGTCATGCTGGCGAGGGAAAATTTCGGGCTCGAGTCCAAGGTCCGCAGCGATTGCGCTGCCCTCACCTATCTCCTGCCGGTTTGGGAGATGGGTGCCCTCTGGATGCGCGATATCACGCGGGGTGGGTTGGCCACGATCCTATCCGAACTGGCTGAAAAGGTTCCCTATCCGCTGCTTATTGAGGAAGAAAAGATCCCCTTATCGCTCGCTGTGCGCGGGGCCAGCGAACTTCTCGGCATCGACCCTCTTTTTCTGGCCTGCGAGGGTCGGGCTGTCATCGTGGCGCCTGAAAAAAAAGCCGGGGCAATACTCAGAAAGATCCAGAAGAGCCCCTTAGGAAGACGGGCTGCGATTATCGGGAAAGTGGAAGAGAGGATCGGACGGCCGGGCGAACTCCTTCTTTCGACGATGGCGGGAGGGCTGCGGCTTTTGGAGCCGCTGACCTCGGAACTCCTGCCGCGCATCTGTTGATCAAAGCCATGGCTGAGAACGGACGGTGGAAAAAAAGCGTACCGGTGGTCTGTCTTCTCAGCTCCTGGCTCTTCTGTACCGGCTGTTCAGCGGAGCGGAAAGCGGGAGGCCGCCCCGGCGCGCTCGACTACTCGGCCGCCATAAGGAGCCCATCCGCCGAACTTCACTCCTTTGAGGGCGCCGCCGCCGAAGTGGAGCTGCGCCTCAAGAATTCGGGTAAAAAAGCATGGTCCTCTCAGGCTCAGAATCCATGCTTTCTTTCCTACCACCTCCTTGATGAGGCAGGCAAAATCCTGAAGTTCGATAACGCCAGGTCCGTCCTGCCGCGTGACGTCCCGCCCGGCGAGGAAATCTCGATAGCCGCCCGGTTCAAGGCTCCTCTGAAAAGCGGGAACTACCGCCTGGAATTTGACCTCCTACGAGAAGGCGTGGCCTGGTTCAAGGACTCGGGCAGCCCCACGCTCATGTTGCCCCTCCGAGTTAAAGAAAAGTCTTGGGCCGGAGGAACGAGGATCGAGTCGAGCGTCCCCGAGTTCATGGAGCTCCAGAAGCTCATCCGTATCACCCTCGACAACGACACGATCGATTTCCAGGGGAGGACCGGCAGGATCCGGGGTTTTTCCGCCGGGGCCGGCTACCCGCAAGTCTGGCTCCGCGACGCCGCCACGATCATTCCGGCTTCGCGCTTTTTTTACCCGGACTCTTTTCTTGTATCTTGGCTGGAGGAGCATCTGGCCTTCCAAAAGGCCGACGGCAGCCTGGAGGATTGGGTCGACGCCCGGGGCCGGTCGGACAAGAATACCGTCGAAACGGACCAGGAGACGAGCGCGGTCCATTCGGCCTACCAGGTTTTTCTCCTCAGGGGGAAGGGATGGCTGGAAAAAAAGGTCGGCGGGGAACCGGTCATCAACCGCCTCGAAAAGGCCGTCGAGTTCCTGTTCCAAAATCGATTTGACCGGGAACGCGGGCTCATCACCGGCGCCCACACCGCCGACTGGGGGGACGTCGACCCCGAAGATGCCGACCAAAAGGCCATTTACGTCGACGAAAAGACTCGCTGGACGGCCGATATCTACGATCAGAGCATGGGCTATGAGGCCTGCCGGGAACTGGCTGCCATGTTGAGGGCGCTCGGGGTCCAGGAACGGCCCGACGTGTGGGAAGGGAGGGCGGAGTCCCTCCGGTCGGCAGCCGACCGTCTTCTGTGGCAAGAGGACAAGGGGTTCTACAGGGTTCACCTCCATATCGACCCCTTCCCTCACGATTTCGACGAGGACAGCATGTTCGCCATGGGCGGCAATGCGCAGGCGGTCATCTCGGGAATGGCTGATTCCGGTAAATCGAGACGGATCATCCAGGCAGCCCTCCAGCGGCAGGGTCAATTCCTCATCTCCTCCATATCCGGTTCTCTCCTTCCCCCTTACCCTGCCGGATTCTTCAGACACCCGGCCATGGATGAGCCCTACGAATACCAGAACGGCGGGCAATGGGACTGGTTCGGCGGCCGGCTCGTCCTGGCCATGTTCGAAAACGGTTTCAGCACTCAAGCCAGGGAAAAGCTGATCCAGATCATCCGTAAAGACATCCAAAACGGTGGCCTGTTCGAGTGGGATACCAAGGACGGGGCCGGCCGGGGGAGCGACGACTATGCCGGAAGCGCAGGCAGCCTGGCGCGGGCCCTGTTCGAGGGCTACTTGGGTTTCAAGCTCGGCGAAAAGAGCCTGATCCTGGAGCCGAATCTTGGGATGGACGAAAACCGGATCCAGATCCACGTTCCCTCCTCCGGGCTTGTCCTGGCATACGAATACCGGCCGGTGCCGGCGGAGAAAAAAATCGTCCTCTCTTATGAGAGCAATTATTCAGGCCCAGGAGAGGTCCGCGTGCTTGTGCCCTGGGCTCTTTTTGGGGCAGCCGATCGAGAGGGGGCAGAAAAAGCGGTCCTTGCGCGGAGGGACGGGGTCCCATATCCCTTCCGCTGGATGAGCCGCGGTCAGGATGATTACATCGCTGTTGACACCGACCTCAGGAAGCACTTCCTGGAGATCGTCCTGCGGAAGGCGGAATAGGGACTATTTGCGGCCGATCGAATAATACTCGAACCCCAACTTGCGGAGAGCGGCCGGGCTGAAGACATTGCGGCCGTCGACGATGATCGGGTTGGCCATCGTCCCTTTCAGCTTGGCAAGGTCTAGGTTGGCAAGCTCTTCCCATTCGGTCAGGAGCAGGAGGGCATTTGTCCCCTCGGCGGCCGAGTAAGGCGAGGTGAAATATTCAAGGCGCCCCGGCTCGGGAGGAAAAAGGAGCTTCATATTTTCAGCCGCCTGAGGGTCATAGAGCCGCAGCCGCGCGCCCTCCCGGAGAAGTTCCTGGATGACATTGATGCTGGGAGCTTCGCGGATGTCATCTGTCTCCGGCTTGAAGGCCAGGCCGAGCACGGCGATCCGTTTGTCCTTCAGGATCCAGAGGGCCTTTTTGACCTTCTCCATAACGATCCTGACCCGGTCCAGATTGATCCGGTCCGCCTCCTTGAGGAGGCCCATGTCGACGCCCAGCTCTTCTCCGATCCTGACCAGGGCCTTGATGTCCTTGGGAAAGCAGGAGCCGCCATACCCGATCCCCGCCTTAAGAAAACGATTCCCGATGCGGGGGTCGAGACCCATGCCCTCCGCCACCTGCTCGACATTGGCGTCGGTCTTCTCGCAGATGTTCGAGATCAGGTTAA
>DAIPLF010000434.1:0-2117 GCA_036769375.1 Candidatus Aminicenantota bacterium
CCTTCCGGTCCAGGGCCTCGTAGAGCCGCATTTCCTCTTCGATGGCCTTGACGATACCCAGGCGGATTTCGTTGGGGTCGTCCAGGAACTCCACCTGATCGTTGCTGGAGAGAAGGCCAAGGACTTGCTTGGAGAGGGAGTTGATCTTCTCACGGGAAAGCCGGCTGCTCACAGGACGATATTCCTTTCTTTGGCCAGCTTGGTCTTGATCATCCGGAACATCGTCTGGTATTCGATATTTTCCTTGCGGATCTTCTCCATGTGCTTGCTCAGGATTTCCCGGACCTCCTGGTCCAGCTGGTCCTCTTTCTGGAAATCTTCGGTGATCAGGCTGCCGATGCTTTCGATGATCCGGCCGCGGTCCTCGAGGATGATTTTGCCTTCCTTGACCAGGTTCCTGACGATGAGGAAGGCCAAGTGTTCGACCTGGTTCTTGTTGAGCCGCATAACCCACCTAAAATACATCAGGTTGAGCCAAAATTCAAGGAGGGGTTGAAGAAATGGGGATGTGTGGAGCTGAGTTCCGGGAATCAAAGGACGATGAAGGGCAGAAAAGATTTTTTCCCTTCGAGAAGCTTGGCCAGGGCCAGGAACCGGCCTTCCTGGGCGAAAAGACGGTAGGCTTCGGCGCATTCTGCGGTCGGGACGGCGGGCGGCTCTCCGGGGAAGATCCTGAGGACGAGCTCTGCCGGGAGGGGTCTCCCTTTCTGAAGGAGGAGGCGCCCCTGTTCAGAGAGTATGGCCTTGGGGGCTTCCGGGAGCAGAGTCTCCAAAGGGAGTAAGAAACCTGCATGGTTTCCCTCACGGGCCAGGCTGGCGATCCTGTCCAGGGATAGGGCCTCGCTGATCCCATACCCCCCAATGGCCAGGCGCCGGAGAGCCGTGAGATGGGCGCCGCAGCCGAGGGCCTGGCCGAGGTCATGGACCAGCGAGCGGACATAAGTCCCCGAGGCGCAATGGACATCGAAAGCCACATGGGGAGGTGAATAGCCCTTTAAGGTGAATTCGTAGATCACGACGGGACTGGCCTTCAGCAGGACGTTCTTTTTTGCCCGGGCCCATTTGTAAAGGGGCTTCCCCTCGACCTTCTTAGCCGAATAGGGAGGAGGGACCTGCTCCAGAGGTCCGCTGAATTTCTTCATGGCTTCAACAAGGGTATCCCGGTCGGGGAAGAGACCGCTCGCCTCCGAGGTGGGCTTTCCCTCAGTGTCATACGTGTCCGTTGAAAACCCCAGTCGCATTTCGCCGCTGTAGAGCTTGTCATGCCGGGAATAACAGGGGAAGAGACGGGTGGCGCTGCCGACCGCCACCAGCAGCAATCCGGTGGCCAGGGGGTCCAGCGTTCCGAAATGCCCGACTCGCTGCAGGCAGAGAATCCTGCGGATGCGGGCGACCACGTCATGGGAAGTCGCGCCCCGGGGCTTGTCGACGAGGATCAGCCCGTGCATCGATCCGCCGGGACAGAACAGGCACCTCTTTTCCGCTTGGGGACGGCCTTTTTCCGGAGGAGAGACTCGATTTTCCCGGGGATATCTCTGATGAGGTCCTCGTACCGGCCGATGGCCGTGAAGCCCGCCGCGTGGATATGCCCGCCCCCATCGAATCGCTCAGCAATGGCTGCGGCGTTGACCTTCCCTTTGGACCGGAGGCTCACGCGGAACTTGTTTCTTCCCATTTCCTTAAAAAAGAGGACCACTTCCACGTCCTTGATCGAGCGGGCGAGAGTGGTGATGTCCTCAGTGTCGATCTCTCTCAGCTGGAGGGCCCGGAGAAGCCTTTTGAACATCGTAATGGTGGCGATGTTGCCCCGGGGGTTGATCTGGAGGGTTGACAAAACCTGTCCGAGAAGCTTGATCTTCTGGGGAGAGTTGGTGTTGAACAGGAACTCATTCGTTTGGATCGGCTGAGCCCCGGCCTGGACCAGTTTGTGACAGACTTCGAAGGCCCGCGCCGAAGTGTTGGAGAATTGGAAACAGCCGGTGTCCGAGACCATGGCGCAGTAGAGGTGACCGGCGATCTCCGAGGTGAGGGGGATGCCCATCCGCTCCGCCAGGAGAAAGGTCATCTCTCCCACCGCCGCGGCGGAGGGGTCGATCCAATTGATATCGGCATAGTTA
>DAIPLF010000435.1:0-2112 GCA_036769375.1 Candidatus Aminicenantota bacterium
CTGAACTGCGCCTGTTCGGCAGGCTCTCCAGCCCGATCACGATACAGCGCTACCTCAACCGGCTGGCCTACGACTCTGACTACGGCGCCCGTTCGCCGCGCTGGATCATCAAGGAGAGAAAAGCCCATTGCTTCGAGGGGGCGATCTTCGGGGCGGCGGCTTTGCGCCAGCTCGGCCACCGGCCCCGTCTCGTCGACATCCGCTCCTGGAACGACGACGACCATGTGATCGCCGTGTTCAAGGAGCGCGGGCATTGGGGCGCAGTGGCCAAATCCAACTATACCGTGATCCGTTTCCGTGAGCCGGTCTATCGAACGCTCCGCGAGCTCGTCATGTCCTACTTCGATGTCTATTTCAACCCCATTGGCCAGAAGACCATGCGCAGCTATTCGCTTCCGCTCGACCTCTGCCAGTTCGACAAGCGCCTCTGGATGACGACCGACGGAGACCTCGAGTATATCGGCGACAAGCTGAATATCAGGAAGCACATCCCCGTGCTGACGCGGAGCATGATCCGCCGCCTCAACCTCGTGGACCCGGACCTGGTGAAGGCCGGCCTCCTGGGCGCCAAGCCCGAAGGCCTGTACAAGCCGAAGTGATGCCGACCGGCCGGCTTAGCCCTCCTTCAGCAGCTCTTCAGCCTTGGAGACGATGATCTCCCAGGCCTGCCGCACGTGCCGCTCCCGGGTCGATCGCTGGCCGATGGCCATCCGCAGGGCGTAGCGGCCCCGGAGCGTTGTGTGGGTCAAGAATACCCGCCCTTCCGAATTGACCTTTTCCAGGAGTCTCCTATTGAAGCCATCGAGCGCCTCATTTCCCCTTCCGTCATTGAAGCGGAAGCAGACCAGGCTGAAGGGGACGGGCGCCAGGACTTCGAACCGCCGGTCCTTCTCCACCCAGCCTTTGAAAAGCTGGGCCAGGCGGAGGTGCTCGCGGAGCAGGGCCTGCAGCCCCTCCACTCCGTATGACCGGATCACGAACCACAGCTTGAGCGCCCGGAACCTGCGGCCGAGCTGGATGCCCCAATCCCGATAGTTCTTGACATGGGCGTCGACTCCCGTCCTAAGGTATTCGGGGTGGATCTCGAACGTCCGGACGAGCAGGCCCGGATCCTTGACAAAGTAGGCCGAACAATCGAAGTTGGTCAACAGCCATTTGTGAGGGTTCATGACAAAGGAGTCCATGTCTGCCGCGCCCTCAAGGAGGCTCTTGTTCTCCGGCAGGATGCAGGCCGACCCGGCAAAAGCGGCGTCGACATGGAGCCAGACATCGTGCTTCCGGCAAATCCGCCCGATCGCGGCCAGGGGGTCGACGGCCGTCGAAGATGTCGTCCCGATCGTGGCCACGACACAGGCCGGCCTGAGCCCGAGCTTCTTGTCCTTGCCGATGGCCGCTTCGAGCTTCTCCGGGATCATGGCGTAGGCATCATCGGTCGGAATGAGCCGCAGGTGGTCCACCCCGAACCCGGCGATCTTGACGCCCTTCTCGATGCTGGAATGGGTCTCTTCCGACGCATAGACGGTGAGTCCAGCCTTGAAACCGCTCTGGTTCGAGGCAAATCCCGTCGCCTTCTCCCTGGCCGAAAGCAGGGCACAGAGGGTGGCCGTCGAGGCCGTATCCTGGATAACGCCGGCCATGCCTTCGGGCAGGCCGAGCATACGGCGCAGCCAGTCGAGCACCCGGTCCTCCAGCTCGGCCGCAGCCGGGGAGGTCTGCCAGACCATGCATTGGGAGCCGAGACCGGCGGTCAGGATCTCGGCCAAGACCGATGCCGGGCTGTTGTTGGCCGGGAAATAGGCGAACCAGCCGGGATGCTGCCAGTGAGTGATCCCGGGAAGGATGATCTCCCGGAAATCAGCGAAGATCCTCTCCATCGGCTCGGCTTGGGTCGGAGGGTCGAGAGGAAGACGCGCCTTGATCTCGCCCGGCTTGACTGACGAGAGCACCGGATATTTTTCCGAGCCGTCCAGATAATCCGCCACCCAATCCACGAACTGATGGCCGAAGTCGCGAAAAGTCTGATTGTCCATTCTCGGCCTCCTCGCAAAAAGCGGTCCGATTCGGGGTATCCTGGGCCTCATTCTATAGGAAACGGGAGAAATGAGTCAAAAA
>DAIPLF010000436.1:0-2112 GCA_036769375.1 Candidatus Aminicenantota bacterium
GAATGATTCCCCTGTCCCCCTGAGCATGGAGATATTGATGAAGAGACCTTTTTTTTCCCTGGTGAGCGCCTGCCTGATCGTTCTGGCGGCAGCCCCCGCGAGCGCCCAGACGGCAGAGCCTCTCATATCCAGGGAGGAGCTGCGGGCACTCAATAACGAGATCTCGGGCGAACTGGCCCAGGACTATATCCGGGACATCTCCCGGTTCCACCGCCTCCAGCCGAGCCGTGTCTACAGCCTGGCGGCTGAATGGGTGGCCGAGAAGGCGAAGAAGCTCGGCTTCTCCGATGTCCGGATCGAGAAGTATCCCGCCGACGGGAAGACGTCCTATTTCATGTACGATTCCAGCCCGGCCTGGGATGTCGAATTCGCCGAGCTTTGGATAGTCGAGCCGAAAGAGGAAAGGCTGACCAGCTTCGAGGAGATCCCCCTCTCCGTGGCCATCGGGAGCGCCGGCTGTGATCAGAAGGGCGAGATCGTCTTCGTCGGCGAGGGGATGTCGCCACAGGATTACGAAAAAACAGAAGTCAAGGGGAAGGTTGTCCTCGCCTCCGGCCCGATCGGCGCCGTGGCCGGCCTGGCGGTTGACCGCTTCGGCGCGCTCGGAGTCGTAACCATCAACCAGCGCTTCGCCGACGACGAGCCCGATAACATCGGCAGCTTGAGGATCAGTACCAAGACGCCCTCTTTCGGGTTCGGCTTGTCCCACCGCCGGGGCAACGAGCTCAAAGACAGGATCCTCCGGGGAGGTAAGTTTAAAGTCTGGGCCAAAGTCAAGGCCGAGACCCGTCCCTATTTCTACGAGAACGTCATCGCGACGCTCCCAGGGACCGATCTGGCGGCAGAGGAGGTCCTGCTCACGGCCCACCTCTGCCACAATAAACCCGGCGCCAATGACAACGCCTCGGGTTCTGCCTGCCTCCTCGAGGTGGGCCGCGCCCTGCGCCGGCTCATCGAC
The DNA here is from genome assembly GCA_036769375.1 of Candidatus Aminicenantota bacterium. Classification (GTDB taxonomy): domain Bacteria; phylum Acidobacteriota; class Aminicenantia; order Aminicenantales; family UBA8522; genus UBA8522. Next base: position 959 of record DAIPLF010000436.1, read on the forward strand.
GAGGGCAAGATCCCCAAACCCAAGAGGACCATCCGGTTTCTCTGGGTCCCGGAGATGTCCGGCAGCATCGCCTACGTCGCCCGGCATCCTGAAGTCAGCGAGCAGGCCATCGCCGGGATCAACCTGGACATGGTCGGGCAGTACCTGAATAGGAACAACTCCACCTTCTTTCTCCATCTCACGCCTCATTCCCTCCCCCACTTCATCAACGACTTGCTCTCCAACCTCACCGAATTCGTGACCGAAAACAACGTCCAGGCGTTGATGAGCGAGTCGGCCTTCGCCGTTCACTCGCTCAGCGGGAGCCGGGACGCCTTCCGTTCCCGGATCATGGGATATACGGGCGGGAGTGACCAGGTCATCTTCAATGACGGCCTGATCGCTGTTCCCTTCGCCTTCTTCCTCGTCTGGCCCGACCGCTATTATCATACGAGCGGCGACCAGCCCGAGCAGTGCGACCCGACGCAGCTCAAGCGTTCGAGCCTGCTCGCCGCCGCGGCCACGGTCTTCCTCATGGACGATAATCCGGAAAGAGCTCGCCGGCTGGCCGGCGAGACCGCAGCCAGAATGCAAGCGAGGATGGCCGGGGAGCTCAGGCGGAGCTTTGACCTCATCAACAAGTCCGAAGGCGACGCGGTTCACGGAGCGTACAAGGAAGCCGTGAACTGGCTGGACCGGGCTTTGCAGCGGGAGGAGACCGCCCTGGGCAGTCTGCGGAGCTATTCTGCGCTGGATAATGAAGTGGACACCTATATCGGAGAGACGATCGCGAAGCTCAAGGGGGAACATCCCCTCCGCCTCAAGGACTTGGAGAGGTATTACTCTTTAGCCTGCCGGGCGCGGAGTATCTCTCCACAAAAACTCATCTTAACTGAAGAGGAAAAGCGGGCCGCCCGGATCATCCCGCAGCGACAGGCCGCTCTTAAGGGGCCGCTGGGAAGAGGCTATCTAAGGGAAAAGCTCAAGGATGGCCCGGAGAGCTTCAACCTGCCGATTTTCGGGCAGAACGGCCTCGTCACCTACGAAATCCTGAATTTTATCAACAGCAAGAACAGTCTTCTTGACATCCGGAACGCGGTGAGCGCGGAGTTCGAGCCGCTGCCGCTTCAATGGGTTGAGGATTATGTCCGGCTTCTCGCCAAAGCGGGAGTCGT
>DAIPLF010000079.1:0-7615 GCA_036769375.1 Candidatus Aminicenantota bacterium
TTCCGGAATCGTTCGATCGTCTTTTGATCGGCGGCAATTTCAGGGTTCAAGAGTTTAAGGGCCACCTCCTCTTGAATTTCCTTGTCCAGGACTTTGTAGACCTTTCCCATGCCGCCCTTTCCCAGCTCTCCGATGATCTGATAGCGACCGGCGAAGGTCCCGCTTGTGGCCGGTTTGTGAAGGGGCATTTGAAGGGTTTTTGTAGCCCCCGGGAGGACGCCTTTGGCTTGGGGAACAAGCTGAGTCCCGCAGTCCGCACAGAACTGCTTGGTCCCGGGATTCTCAGAATGACATTTCGGACACGTGATGGCCATTTATGACCCCATCTCAGGTGCGACTAAAGGTTATCAAGGAATAGGGAGGGCAGTCAATTGAAAAAGAACCCCTCGCTGCCAGGCTCTGCTACCGGGCCAAAAAATTGGGCATAGATCGGGCAGACGCTATTTCAGCACGTGAATGTCGCCCCGGCGGCGCGTCACTTGGATCTTATCCAAATGCTCGAGAACGGCGCAGGCGAATTTCCTCGACACCCGGAGGACTTCTTTGGCGTCGGCGATCGTGATTTCCCGGCGGAGCCGCAGGAAATCGACGAGCAAAGATTTCGCCCGCTCGAACGATTCGCGGTGATAAATGATCCGGGGATCCAGGCGGACGAGACGGCCTTCCTTGAGGAGAACTCCCAGGAGCTTGCGGAAATCATTGAGCCGAAGACGAAGCTGCCTGACCACTTCTTCCTCCAGGGGCGGCTCGAACCCCGCCTTTCGATAGATGGCCTCGACCCGGTCCGCCAGCTCTTGCTCCTTGGGTGGAAGCCCGGCTTCATGTCCGGGCAGGGCGACGCCCGACTCCACCGGAACGAGCGTTCTTTGAGCGATCAGCTCATTGATGGCCGAACGGATGGACGGCTCGTCGGCTTCCTGTTCCAACTGTGATCTGAGGTCGGCGACCGGCATGGAAGGGCGATGCGGGTTTGCCTGGAAATAGTTATTGATGACGGCGAGAATTTTCTCGATCAGCCCGGCTCTCATGTCTGCCGGCAGGAACCGTTCATCTTTTTCGGTCGGGACCCTGACGAGCTTTCCGGCCTCCACGAGTTTGCCGATGACCTTCGGGACGACCTGAACTCTCTTATCGAGGAAGAGCGCTGCTTCGAGGGGTGAGAGTGACCTTTTTTGTGATCTGCGGAAGGCCTGCTCCACCCGAACCTCGAGCGGTCCCTCCAAGTGCCTGATGCCCTCGATGGCCGCGGCGTCAAACCTCTTGTGCCTCTCCGCTGCCGGGTCCAGGACCTCACCGCCCCCGATCGTCGAGACGGGTGAGAACGTCCGAACGATGAACCGCTCTCCGGAAACGGCGACGCCCAGAGATTCCAGAACAAACTGGACTAGGGCAGACTCCCCGGGCCGAAGCCTTTCTTCTTCGAGAAGGACGACGCGGGCGATGGCCTCATCCGTCCCGATATCCAGCCGCAGCCTGTCCCGCGTCTTAATTTCCTTGGAGCTCGGGAGGAGCCGCAGCCGTGCATCCATCCGCAGAGTAGGGGACAGGGACCCAGGCACCGCCGCGCACTGACCCCGCCTCAGCAGGTCTTTATCGATGTCCTGTAGGTTCAGGGCCGTGCGGTTGCCGATCCCCGATATCTCGCGTTTCTCTTTATGGACCTGGATGCCGCGAACCTTGGCCATGATCCTCTCTGGAAAGATCTCAATTCTGTCCCCTGTTCTTATTTCGCCGGACAGGACCGTCCCCGCGATGACTGTCCCGAAACCGTGGACGGTGAAAACGCGGTCGATGGGCAGCCGGAAAACCCCGCTGTCTTCCGGGAGACCCACCTGCCGGCCGATATCCATGAGCGCTGCCTTGAGTTCATCAAGCCCTTCTCCGGTCACCGAGGAAACGGGGATGATCGGCGCGGATTCCAGGAAGCTCCCCTGGACGAAATGCCGGACCTCGCGCTCCGCCTCCTCCAGGCGACCCCCGTCGACGAGGTCGGACTTGGCCAGAGCGACGAGCCCCCTCTTGATTCCCAAGAGCCTGAGGATATCGAAGTGCTCCCGGGTTTGCACGGCCACTCCCTCATCGGCGGCCACGACCAGCAGCGCGGCGTTGATATGGCTGGCGCCGGCCGCCATTGTCTTGACGAGCTTTTCGTGGCCGGGAACGTCAATGAAGACGATCTGTTTCTCGTAATCAGGCAGGTCCAGGAAGACGAACCCGAGCTCGATGGTCAGCCCGCGCGCCTTTTCTTCCGGTAATGAGTCCGGGTCGGTTCCGGTCAGAGCCTTGACCAGGGCGCTTTTGCCGTGGTCGATGTGGCCCGCCGTTCCGATGATGACATGCTGTTTTTCCGGCATCAAGGTTTCTGGGGACTTCTGCGCAATAGGATCTTTCCTTCGGACCGGTCCACGATGCGGCCGATGAGGGCGGCCCGCACCAAACCCGCCTTTTTAAGCTTCTTTAAAACCGCTTCGGCTTTCTTCGCTCCGACGCACATCAGCAATCCGCCCGATGTCTGAGGGTCGTAGAGAGCGGTTTCCAGTTCTTCCGCCACGGCTTTGTCCCGCTCTACAAATGCGGCCGCATACTCGCGGTTCCTCTCGATGGCGCCGGAGATGATCTGTTGACGGAGGCAAGTGAGCACGCCCTCGAATAGAGGCACCGCGTCCGCGTAAACTTCGGCCGTGACCCCGCTCTGGACGGCCATCTCGCTGAGGTGTCCGAGGAGCCCGAAACCGGTCACGTCAGTCGCCGCCCGGACTCCGGCCTCCGTCATGATCTCCGAGGCCTTGCGGTTGAGTTCGCTCATCGAGCGGCCGGTCTCCTCGAGCCAGCCCGGCTTCGCCTTCCCGATCTGGGCGGCAAAACTGACCGTCCCGGTGCCCAAAGGCTTCGTCAGGATCAAGGCGTCCCCAGGCCTGGCCTTGTCATTGGTTATGATCCGCCTGGGGTTGACGAGGCCTGTGACCGCGAACCCGAACATGATCTCTTTGCTCTTGATGGAGTGTCCGCCGAGGACGACCGTGCCGGCCTCCCGGAGCTTATCGATCCCGCCCTGCATCATTTTGTTCATCACCCGGTGGCTGATCTTCTCCACGGGAAACCCGATGATGGACAGGGCGGTGAGCGGCCTTCCGCCCATGGCGTAGATGTCGCTCACCGAATTGGCTGCGGCGATCTCTCCGAAGAGGTAGGGATCGTCCACGACCGGAGTGAAGACATCCACCGACTGGACGAGGGCCCGTTCGTCATCCAGCTTGTAGATGCCCGCATCATCGCAGGTCTCGGAGCTCACCAGGACGTTGGGGTCGAAGATGCGGGGAAGCCCCGAAAGCGCCTTCTTGAGGTCGTCCTGGCCGATCTTGGAGGCGCAACCGGCGTTCTCGACCAACCGTGTCAAGGGGACGTCTTCGGCCGCCTCCTCCTCACGCTCCCCGGCACAGAGGCAGACGTTTTTCTGCTTAAAGAGATCGCAGGGGCAGGGTTCCTTGGGGTTGCAGATGCAATGTCCCAGCTTGACGGACCGGCCCATGATGCGCTTGCGCTTTTCGTAATCGATCATGAATGAGCCTCTGCTCAGGGGATGAAGAGCCGGGTGACGGCCTCGACGATGACCCTGTCCTCCTCTGGCCGGATGGTCCGGAAATCGAACAGGACGGCATCGTCGTGGATACGGGTGAAGACGGCAGGGGTCTGACGACGGAGTCTCCTGGCGAGTTCATCCGGGGAGTCGGAGGCGCTGCGGAGCGCCAGCAGTCTTGAGGGGATCGTATCGACCGGGACCGTGCCGCTCCCCACCTGCGACTCGCCCTCTTCAACCGCTATCCGGATTCCTGTGGGCAGGGATTTTCGAAGCCTTCCCGCGACCCGGCGGGCCCGCCTTTCCAGCGCGTCCGTCCTTATCGACAACATCCGGTAGAGCGGATGGCGCTCTTCCAGTTTTTCCGGCATGAGGAAGAGCTTTAGGGTGGCCTCCAGGGCCGCCAGGGTCAGTTTTCCGCAGCGGAACGCCCGGCTCAAAGGATTCTTCTTTATTCGCTGGATCCATTCCTGCCGTCCCACGATGATCCCCGACTGAGGTCCTCCGATGAGCTTATCTCCGCTGAAGCAAACGCAGTCGACTCCGGCCCGGATGCTCCGGCGGACGAGCGGCTCGCTCTCCAGCCCGTAGGCGCTGAGGTCGACGAACGCCCCGCTCCCGATGTCGTCAATGACCGGGATGCCGCGCGTCTTTCCCAGCTCGGCCAAAGGCTCGATCTCCGGCTCCTCGGCGAAACCGACGATCCGGTAGTTGCTGTGGTGGACGCGGAGGATAGCCCCCGTATTTTCGCCGAGGGCATCTTCATAATCCCGCAGATGGGTCTTATTGGTCGTCCCCACTTCTCTCAGGATGGCGCCGCTCGTCGCCATGACGTCGGGAATACGGAAGGACCCGCCGATCTCGACGAGCTGGCCGCGGGAGATGACGACTTCTTTTCCCTTGGCGATGGAGTTGAGGATCAGGACGGTGGCGGCGGCGTTATTATTGACGACGGTAGCGGCTTCGGCTCCTGTGAGCTCGCAGAGGAGCGAGGCAACGTGGCTGTCACGGCTTCCGCGCCTTCCGGTCTCGATTTCCAGCGCCAGCGTAGAATAGCCGCTGCCGACCTCGAGGAGCGCCCGGCCCGCTTCCTCGGATAGGACGGCCCGGCCGAGCCCGGAGTGCATGAGGATTCCGGTGGCGTTTATCGCCTTACGTAGTGAAGGCCGGAATTTGCCGTTAAGAAGGATGGAGACCCTGGCGGCGACTTTGTCCGGAGAGATCTCAACTTCTTTAACTCCAGGGGCCGCTCCCTTTTGGATTTCCGCTCGCAGCTCCTCCAGGACTGTCCGGCAGGCCATGAGAGTCGCCTCCCGTCCGAACCTCTCGACGAGCTGTTGACATTCTCCAGCGTTCAACAGCGCATCCACGGACGGAATCGACCTCAGCTTATTTTCAGGCACTCTTTCTTCTTTTCCTGCAGTCTTTCGGGCAGCCTCTTTAAATTAGGCGACGCCTCTTCAATTGTCAAGGAATCGGGAAGCGGGCGCGGTCACCATTACCTTCGGTCAGCCATTTCCCTTGACAATCCGCCGGGCTTTCGCGATATATTGATACCTTCGATCCGCTCCCCCCGCGGGATCTTAGAGGAGGACATGATGCTCAACGAGATCCAAGAAGCGTTGTTGCTGGGCAAGAAAGACGAAGTCGAAAAGCTCGTAGATCGGGCGCTGGCCTCGGGACTCTCCGCGGCCAGCATCCTGAACCAAGGCCTGATAATCGGGATGGATCGCCTGGGCGTTATGTTCAAAAACAATGAGGTGTTCATCCCGGAGGTTCTCGTCGCCGCCCGGGCCATGAACGCCGGTATGGCCAAGCTCGAGCCACTGCTGGTCAAGGAAGGGATCAAACCTAAGGGTTCTGTCGTCATCGGCACGGTCAAGGGCGACCTCCACGATATCGGCAAGAACATCGTGGCCATGATGCTGAAGGGCGCGGGCTACAAGATCATCGACCTGGGGATCGATATTTCCCCGGAGAAGTATGTCGCCACGGCCAAAGAGCAGGGGGGGAGCATCATCGCCCTATCGGCCTTGTTGACCACGACCATGGTCCAGATGAAAAACGTCGTCGAGGCGGTCAAAGCCACCGGGCTGGGAATACCGGTGATCATCGGCGGCGCCCCCGTAACCCGCGAATATGCCGACCAGATCAAGGCGCAGGGCTACGCTCCCGACGCCGCCAGCGCCGTTGAGGAGGTCGCTCGGCTGCTGGCGCGCTAGGTCGTTTTCTGCCTTCTGTCTGCATCCCCCGCCTCGCTCTCCCTCGTCCCGCTGATTCTGATATAATGCCTTTGTTGACGGAGGCCGATATGAGGATTCGTATCTTCAGGAATTCCCTTCCCTTGCTGGCTGCGGCATTGGGCCTGCTTTCCGCGGCCTGGGGGGCGGCGGTTGTGGAAAGCCGGTGGGCCGCTGAGCCTCCGCGTATTGACGGCCAGACGTCGGAGTGGGGTCAGGTTGTGATGAATCCCCAAAAGAATCTCGGGGTTGACCTGGCCTTCAGAAACGACGCCGACAATCTTTATGTGCTGGTTGTATTCAAAGACCGGCGATACCTGAGCTCGATAGAGTTTTCGGGGCTTATGCTCTACTTCAGCCCCCCGGGGAAGAAGCAGAAGGACTTTGGCGTCCGCTTCCTGAGGAAAAACGCTACGGCCGAGGAGTTGATCGGAAGGCTCGAGAAGCAAGGTCAGGTCCTGACTGAGGAGAAAAAAGCTGAGATCAGAGCCAAGCCTGCGTATTTCCTGTTCGATGCCGAGGCCGTCAACAAGAAAGGAGAGGTCATCCCTCCGCTTGGCGCCTTGGGAGAAACTCAGCCGCCCGCCTTCCGGCTTTCCGGATCGGCGGAGGGATCCGTTGTCTATGAGTTGCGCGTTCCTCTGGCCTCGCGAGACGTCCATCCGGCGGGGGTGGGGAGCGAGCCTGGGGGATCCATCAAGTTGGGATTTGAATGGGGAGGGATGACCAAGGAGATCCGCGCGGCCATGATGGGCCGAGGGGAGATGCCCGACCAATCCGAGGTCTCCGGAGAGGACGCCAGGGGGGAACGAGCCGACAACGAGGGCGCGGGAGCCAGCCCCTCGCTGGCCCGCTCGGCTCAGGGGCCCAGGCAATATTCTTTCTGGATGGATCTGAAACTTGCCCTGGCTCCGACGCAGTGAAAGCTCTAATCACCGGCGCCAACGGTTTTATCGGTAGCCACCTGGCCGAGGAGCTGGCCTGGAGGGAGTGGGAGGTCACAGGCCTCGTCCGCAGGGCTCACGGCTTGGGTTGGATCGAGAGCCTGCCGGTGTGCCTGGTGAGGGGCGACTGCCGGGACAAGGCGACGCTTGGACCGGCGGTTGAAGGCGCCGACATCGTCTTTCACCTGGCGGGAGTCATCAATGCCCTGGGATGGGAAGAATATTACCAGGCCAATGTCGTCGGCACGCGAAACCTGCTCGAGGCCTGTATCGAAAGGAATCCAGGACTGAAGAAATTCGTCCATGTCTCCTCGATAAGCGCCGCCGGGCCGTCAGAGAAGGGAAGGGCCCTGACCGAGGAAGATCCGGACGAGCCCATCTCCGATTATGGCCGGAGCAAGCTAGCCGGAGAAGAGGCGGTCCGCGAGCTGGCCAAGAAGTTCCCCTTTGTGATCATCCGGCCGCCCAACGTCATCGGGCCCCGTCAGAGGGAGCTTGAAGAGGCCATCCGGCTGCTCAAGAGAGGCATCAAGCCGGTGGTCGGGACGGGGGAGCCCCAGACCAGTATTTGCTATGTCCGGGACGTCGTCGAGGCGTTGATCCTGGCCGCTGAATGCCCGCAGGCGGACGGACGGACTTATTTCCTGGCTGATCCCAGGCCCTATGCCTGGTCGGAGATTACCGATGCCATCCAAGAGGCATTAGGCATAGATCGGGTCCTGCTGAATATCCCTTACCAGGCTCAATGGCTGGTTGCCGTAGCCTCCGAGGCCACCGCCCGTCTGACTCGACAGAAGCCCAAGCTGACCCGGACGAGCATTCTGGCGGCCCGGAAATACCATTGGATCTATGAC
>DAIPLF010000080.1:0-7608 GCA_036769375.1 Candidatus Aminicenantota bacterium
GGCGGGGTTGAAATGACTGTAGGCGATCCCTACCAAGATGTTTTCTTTTTCCATGATCCTTAATTCCATACCGTGCGGCCGCTTCATCGACCACGCGATGTATCAGTGCCGAATAAGTATAGCCGGCCGTGCGGGCGGCTTTCGGGAGACACGAGTTTTCTTCGGGATTGGGCAAAATCCCGGGGAGGGGGTTGATCTCCAGGATGTTCGGTTCGCCCCTCTCGTCAAGCCGAATATCGATCCGGCTCCAGTCCTTGATGCGCAGGACTGAGATGGTCCTCCTGACGATATCCTCGATCCGGCTTTTCAGGTCCATATCCAGCTGAGCAGGACAACGGAAGATCTCCAAGGGTTTGTCCGGCTGGTCCCAAATCCACTTGGCTTCGTAAGAATAAACCGGGTTCGCGCCCGGAGGGAGCTGGGAATGGTCGATCTCAACGATGGGCAGGATCTCAAGGTTCGGCGGGTTGCCCAGCACGCCGACAGTGAACTCGCGGCCGCCCAGGAACTGCTCGATGATCACGGGCTCCTTGTAGAGCGACTGGATCTCCCGCACCCGGGCCTTGAGCTCAGCGCGGGTCCTCACGACCGAATTGTCCTTGATCCCCTTGCTCGAGCCTTCGTGAAGCGGCTTGACGATCGCCGGAAGCTTCACCCTGAGGCTGATGCCGGAGCCGTTCTCCACGACCCAGAATGGAGGCGTGGGGATTTTATGATAGGAAAGGATCTCCTTGGCCCTGGACTTGTCCAGGCAGATGCCCAAGGTCAGCGGGTCCGAGCCGGTGTAGGGGATCCCCAGCATCTCGCAGATCGAGGGAATGTGGGATTCGCGGTTCGGACCGACGAGTCCCTCCGCGATGTTGAAAACAAGGTCGGGTCGGAGTTCTTTGAGATGAAGATACGCTTCATCGTCGGCTTCGATCGGGACGATTTCATGTCTCTCGCCGAGCGCCGTGCCGATCGCCTCGATGGTCTCATCCGAGTCGCACTCGGCGAGAAGATCGAGTGGAGGGTCGTCTTCCTCGTGGTTCTCTTCATAGCGTCGTGACTGCAGAGACGACGCCGTTCCGTCCTTAGAGCTGTAAAGAAAAGCGATTTTCATTGTTGTCTCAACCGACTGTGATTTTTTTCAGGAAGGTTCCCGAATCCACTCCCATTCTATATTGATTGCCCCTGCCTTTTTTTTCTTTGATTCAAAATTTTTTTCTAGCTTCATAACTAAATATAAATCAATTTTTTCAAATGTCAATACTTTTTCATACTTTTTTTTGCGTGTCACCGAAAAGTGACTCAACAAATTGTGGCGGTCGCGCACCGAAATGCGCTCAGCAATTTTCGTGCCAGGAAATCGCCGGGACTCGCCCCGGAACGGAATCCGGCTCGTGATGGGGGACCGAAAGCGGCACCTTCCGTGGATCCGGAGAAGGATCTAGCGGGGACAGACGAGCTCGGCGTCCGGAGTGGCTCTGACCAGCAGCAGATGGGACTTGCCGGCATGCAGCACTTTGTTGGAAACGCTTCCGAAGACCCACTCCCGCAGGCCGGTCTTGCCATGGGATGACATCGCCACGAGACGCACACCGGCCCCCTTGACGAACTTGAGGATCTCCTCGGCGGCCTGGCCGGACTTCATTTCGCGGCGCGCCTCGATTCCCCTGTCGCGGAATTTCCTGACCACGCAGTCGAGGTAGTCCGACAGATCCTGTCTTGTCTTCTGGACTTCCTGCTCGGGGAAGCGGATGAAGTCCAGACCTCCGATCGTGTGAACCCGCCGGCTGGACTCGATGACAGTGAGCAGCGTCACCTCCGCTTTCAGTGCGGCGGCGATCTCCAGTACCAGAGACAGCGCGGCCTCTCCCGCGGGTGATCCGTCCAGCGGCAGGAGCATCTTGCTGAAGATGCTTTTTTGAGGGCCCCTTTTTTTGAACGCGGAGGCCCGCAGAAGAAGGACAGGCATGGGCGCACCGTGGATGAGCTTGTTGGCCGTGCTGCCCATCGTCCACGGCATCATCCCGGAATGTCCGTGGGAGACGGTGACCATAAGGCTGATCCGTTCCCTCGTGGCATAGCTGATGATCCGGCCCGCCGGCTCTCCGCAATCGACAACCGTCTTGACGTTCCCGGGCTTCCCGGGACCGGCCTGGCACGTGTCCTCGGCTTTCTTATCCAGGTAGGCTTTCATCAGCCGGTGGTGCTTTTCGTCCGGACCCTCACAGACGCCGAGCAGATAGAGCTCGGAAGCAAACGCCCGGGCCAATTCCACGCCAGGGCCGAGGGCGGCCTCACTCAGCTTCGACCCGTCGAGCGGGATCAGGATCTTTTCCAACATGCGTCCCCCTTTCAGGTGAACTTGATCAACAGCAAAATCCAGCAAATGCCGACGACCAAAACCATAGCGGGCAGCGCATATTTGCAGAAGCGCCCCCAGGAGACGGGATAGCCTTCCTTCTCGGCGATGGCCGTTCCCACAACGTTGGCCGAGGCGCCGATGGGAGTCCCGTTGCCCCCGATGTCCGTCCCCAAGGCCAGGGCCCAGGCAAGCGGAGGAAGCGGCATCCCCGCTGCGGCCAGACTTCGGATCACGGGAATCATCGTGGCGGCGAAGGGGATGTTGTCGACAATGGCCGAGGAGAAGGCGGACACCCAGATGATGATCGTCATGACGATGACAAAACTCCCCCCTGAGACGCGGCCGATGAAATCCGCCAGGGCCTTGAGCGCTCCGGTGTGCTCCAGCCCGCCCACGCAGACAAAGAGCCCCAAAAAGAAGAGGAGCGTCCGCCAGTCCACCCCCGCCAAGGTGTGGGCGGCGTTCTTGTATCCAAAAGCCAGCGTCAGGGCGGCGGCGATGCAGCCGATCGAGGCCACCGAGATCCCCGTTTCGGCGTGAGTGATCAGGAGCAGGATCGTCAGGATAAAAACCCCGACGTAGATCTTAAATAGGCGCGGGTCGTCAATGGCCTCCTTGGGCCGCGGGTAACGGCTCGGGTCGATCGGGTTCTTCTTCTCGGATGCCAGCAACCCCTTCCGAAAGACAAAATAAAAAAGGACCAGCGTGGCGACCATTCCGACCCAGGCGATGAGGCCGGTGTTCTTCAGGAAATCCATGAACGAATATCCCAATGCCGTGCCGATGATGATGTTCGGCGGATCGCCGCTCATCGTCGCGCTCCCGCCCACGTTCGAGGCAAAGATCTCGGCGATGATGACCGGCACGGGGTCAAACTTCAGCATCCGGGCCAGTTCGATGGTCACCGTCGCCAGGAAAAGGAGGACGGTGATGCTGTCGATGAACATGGCCAGGAAACCGGAGAGCAGAATGAAGGCCACCAGGATGGAAACGGCCCGGTACTTGACGACCCGGGCGACGTAGAGACAGAGCCAACGGAAAAAGCCCACCTTGCCCAGGCCTTCCACCATCACCATCATCCCGCCGATGAAGATGATCGTCTGCCAATTGACCCCGGACGACTCGAGAGGCTCATGGCCGGGAACCCAGAACTCCGGCCTGACGATTTGGCCGACATTCAGGACGCTAAAGACAGCCTCAGGGCTTTTCATGATCAAGAGGAATACGACCACGATGGTCAGTGCGCCCCCGGCCAGCGCGGGGATGTACCGCGGGACCTTGTTCAGGATGATGACGATGAACATCGAAAAGAAGATCAGGACGGCGAAAACTTGGCTGGCAGCGTGCATTTCAGGGAAGGAAGTCGGGGTAAAGATAATAGGAACGCCTGTCCAGGACCCTCTTCCCCGCCTGATGTTCAAGGGCTCCGAGAGGCGACCGCCGGCTGGCGGGGGGGGTTTTGAAAAAGAGAAACGCTCCGTTTCCGAGGAGATCGCGCAGACTGTCTAGCGGCAGTCCCTTTTCCAGGTGGATGACAAGGCCGGAACCGGAGGCCGCAGCGCCCGAGGCGATGTCCGTGAGCAGCGGTCCTCCAATGTCGGCCGGGAGGTCCAGGTCAGAGAGGTGGATCCAGCCTCCGGAGCGGGCGAGATCTCCCAGGCCGGGGTCGAGCGATCCATGATGGTAATAGACCAGCCGGCTTCCCGCGTTTCTGCAGACGTGGGCGATCTCGGCCAGGTCAGTCAGGTCGCGCGCGCGTTCACGGCTGGAGATATGAACGTCGATCCCGTCCCGGCCGGCCTCGGCAAGAAAGACCGGCGATGTCGGGACTGCGCCTGAACCTTTCTCCAGGGCTCCATGATGGAAATAGGCGATGATGCCCTCTCCCTTGGCGCAGGCCTTGGCCAGAAGTCCCAGCTCCGCCGGGTTCGGCCGCGCCTCGTCCGCGGTGTAGACGTCGGCACCGGCCTCGGCCAGCCATTCGAGCTCGAACACGCTAAACCTCCCGGTATCGATAAGACGAAGGCGGCCGCCTCTTCCCCGAGCCACCCTGGCTGCATCCAGCAGAGCAGCACCCTCGTGCTGGTCGTCCCGGACCGTGATCTCCTGACCTTGTTCGGCCCGCGAGAGAAGCTCGAGGGCTTTTTGCCCCTCAGCGGGACGCTTATCTTCATCCATCATGGTTTTCCCGGGACATTCTCCAAGGGGCCACCCGGATCAGGGATCCTGCGGGGGAGGCGACCCTGAAGACCGCTATAGTATGGCAAAAAGGGGAGCCAAGTAAAGCGTCCTCCTTGAAAAAGATCCGTTTCTTTTTTAATATCAACTCGTCATGCCCCCGAGAAGGAAAGCCCTCGTCCTTTTTTCCGGCGGGATCGACTCCACGACCGCGCTTCACTGGGCGCGGAGCCGGTACGCCGAGGTCTCCGCCTTGAGTTTTGATTATGGGCAGCGTCACCGCGTTGAATTGACCCTGGCGCGCCGCCTGACCCGCCGCCTCCGCTTGCCCCATCAAGTCCTTAAGGTCGACCTCCGTCGGGTTGGGGGCTCGGCGTTGACCGACCTTTCCACTCCCCTGCCCCGGATCTCGCGCCGCAAGGTGAGCGGGCCCCCCGTCCCATCGACCTATGTCCCGTTCCGAAACGGGATTTTTCTGGCGCTCTCCGCCGCCTGGGCCGAGGCCAAGGGGATCGATGACATCGTCTGCGGTTTCAACATCATCGATTCACCTCAATATCCCGACACCCAAGTTCCCTTCGTCCGGGCCATGCAGAGAGCCATCGACCTTGGTGCCGCCGCCTCCTCAAAAGGCCGCCGCATCCGGATCGTTGCGCCGTTCCTCCTGATGAGGAAGTCGGAGATCATCCGCCTGGGTCTCTCCCTGGGCGCGGATTATTCTTTCTCGATTTCCTGCTACGCCGGGAAAGAAATCCCGTGCGGACGCTGCTCCTCCTGCCTGCTCCGCGAGCAGGCCTGGGAAGGGGCGGGGGTCAAAGACCACCTCCTTACAAGACTCAGAAAGGAAGGGAAGATATGAGCTGGAAACTCCGCGTCAGGGACAAGTTCCAGGCGGCCCATTTCCTCAAGGAATATCAGGGGAAGTGCGAGAAAGTCCACGGGCATACCTTTCAGGTCGAGGTCGCGCTCGAGGTCGCAGAGCTCGACCAAACCGGAATAGGGATCGACTTCACCCGGATCAAGGCGAAACTCGCCGAAGTCCTCCCCGACCATTCGCTTCTCAACGATATCTATCCGTTCAACCCCTCGGCCGAAAACCTCGCCCGCGAGTTTTTCGGCCGGTTGAAAGAGCATTTCCCCGTCATCGAGGTGACGGTCTGGGAATCCGAGGATGCCTGCGCCACCTACTCTGAAGATCGTTGAGATCTTCCCCTCCATCCAGGGCGAGGGGACGCGCCAGGGCGAACCGACGGTCTTTGTCCGCCTCGCCGGTTGCGACCGGAGATGCTCCTTCTGTGACACCAAATACGCCTGGGAAGGCGGCGTAGAGTACGGTGTGGACAGGATCCTGGAAATCGTCCACGGGATCCAGCGGCGCTTTCCGGCCCGCTGGGTTTGCCTGACGGGCGGCGAACCGTTCATGCAGGATGTTCGACTCCTGGTCAGGCTCCTCAAAAGATTTCATTATCTGGTGCAGGTGGAAACCAACGGGACCCGATACTATCCGACAGGAGCCGACTGGCTCACCGTTTCGCCGAAGCCGGCGGAGTACTTCGTCCGGCCGCAGTTCCAGCGGTTGGCTAAAGAAGTGAAACTTGTCGTGAGCAAGGAGCTGGACCTGGCTGTGGTCCGGAAGATCCGTAAGGCCTTCCAGAAAAGGATCCCCATCCTCCTACAGCCCGAGTCTAACCGGCGGTGGAGCCAAAAACGCGCCCTCCGTCTGATCAAAGAGGCTTCCGCCGCCGGACTGGAAAACATCCGCCTCTCCATTCAGCTCCACAGGGTGATGGGCCTTCGCTGAAGCTTTTACTTTTTGAACCAGCGATAGCCGAAGCGGGTGAGGTAAAACCCCAGGACGATGACAAGGGCTCCGATCACCTTGGTCGGACCGATGCGCTCGCCGAGGATCAGCTCGGCGAAGATGACGGTGAAGATGGGCGTGATGTTGCTGTAGATTCCCGTCTTGGTATTGCCCACCCGTTTGACCGATGAGTACCAGATGACATAGCTTGCGGCGATGGCGAAGACGGCGGAAAAGATGATGGCCGCCCAGCTCCGCGCCGACAGGGCCCCCCAGTTGAGCGTGGCGATCTCCCTGACGGTGAGCGGAAGATAGAAGAGCGCTCCGAAGGTGAGCGTCAGCGTAGTCAGGCGGAGGGCCGACATCCTCGCCAACAGGGGCTTGGAAAAAACCGTATAGACCGCCCAAAAAAGATTCCCCAGGAGGATCATCAGGTTCCCTCTCAGGCCCTGCTCGCCGAGCGAAAACCCGGTCGAGTTGTCGAAAACGACGAAATAGAGCCCGCAAAAAGAGGTCAGGATCCCCAGCCAGCCGATCCAGTGGATCCTTTCGCGGATAAAAACGGCGCTGAGCAGGGCGATCAGGATGGGGGTCATGGTCAGGATCAAGGACGTCGTCGAGGCCGAAGTCCGGTCGATCCCGTTGATGAAGAGGAACTGGTAGAACGTGTTCCCGATGACTCCGAGAACGATGAGCTTGAGCAGGTCGCCCCGGGGAGGCGCGATGCTTCCCTCCTTCAGCCGGAGGAAAAGAAGCAACAGCAGTGAGGCGGCGGTCAGCCGGGGACCGTTGAAGCTTCCCGGCGTGAATTCCCGTAAAGCGATCTTGATGACGGAAAAATTGAATCCCCAGACCACGACGGTGAGCAGCATGAACAGGTCGGTGGCGCCCAACCGGGAGGAGATTTCGTTATTCTGCGGGCTGACCGGAACGGGGGTAGCGGGCTTCGACAACGGCCTTCAGACCTCCTCTTGGGTTGAAGTCCCCCGTGACCGCTGCCCGGACCGGACGGCAGGCCCTGACGACATCCTCGAGGATGCGATTGACGGCATTCTCATAGAATATGCCCAGGTTCCGATAGGCCAGGATGTATTCCTTGAGGGACTTCAGCTCCAGGCAGGAATCCTTGGGGACATAAAGGATGGTGATCAGGCCGAAATCGGGCAGACCCGTCTTCGGGCAGACGGAAGTGAACTCGGGAATCTCGATCTTGATCTCGGTGTCGGGGAACTGGTTGGGAAATGTCTCGAGGCGAGGCAGCCGGGTCTTCAACCCGGCC
>DAIPLF010000437.1:0-2107 GCA_036769375.1 Candidatus Aminicenantota bacterium
GGATTTCGACCGGTACAAGCTGCTCGCCGTTGTCTTCAGCTGCAACCACTGCCCGACGGCGCAGGCCTATGAAGACCGGTTGATCCGCGTCTGCCTGGATTATCAGGTCAAGGGGGTCGGCATGGTCATGATCTCACCCAACAGCCCGAAGGCACTCAACCTGGCCGAGATGGGATACACCGATGTGGGGGATACGCTAGAAGACATGAGAATCCGGGCCAAGGATAAGAATTTTCCATTTCCTTATCTCTACGACGGAGATGATCAGAAGGTGTCTATGGCCTATGGTCCCGGTGCCACGCCCCACGTCTTTATCTTTGATGAAAATCGGCTGCTTCAATACGCGGGCCGGGTGGATGAGAAAGAGAAACCGGGCAGTGGAAAGGCTGAGGACCTGAGGAACGCCCTCGACGCCCTTCTCGCCGGGAAGAAGCCCTCTCCCGCCACGACAAGAGTGTTCGGCTGCTCCATCAAATGGGCCTGGAAGGATGAGTATACAAGACAACTTTACAGGGAGTGGGCGGAGCTGCCCGTGAACCTGGAACCGATTGACTTGGCGGCTGCCAAACATGTCTTAGCGAACTCCTCGGGGAAACTGCGTCTTATCAATGTCTGGGCGACGTGGTGCGCGCCGTGCACCGCCGAATTCCCCGAGCTCGTCAAAACCGACCGCATGTACCGCGGCCGGGACTTTGAATTTGTGTCCATCAGCACCGATCAGGTCGATAAACGCGACCGGGCTCTTGAGTTTCTCAAGAAAAACCAGGCTTCCAACAAGAATTATATCTTCACGGGGGAGAGCATCTACCCGCTGATAGAGACGATCGATCCATCCTGGCAGGGGGCCCTACCGTATACTCTCGTCGTCGAACCCGGGGGAAAGATCGTCTATCGCTGTCAAGGAATGGTCGACCCGCTGGCCCTGAGGAAGTTTATCGTCGAACATCCTCTCGTCGGGCGATATTATTGACGACAGCGGTCTAGTCAGGGCCCTTTCTAGAAATTCTCCAGGAGCTCCAGGATCAGGCCGAGCTTGGCCGCGCCGTCGATGTAGGCGTAGCGTCCGCCCTCGTAGTCGCCCTTCTGGAGGAGGGGCATCCCTTTCTTGGCAAGAAGCTCGGTCTTGCCTTCCATCCCCTTGATCTCAAAGGCGATGTGATGGACGCCCTCGCCTTTGGTCTCCAGAAACTCCCGCCATGTGCTGGGATTCTGGTCGGGCTCGATAAGTTCGAGGGTGATGTTCTTGAGCTCGATAAAGGCGAGCTTGGCCCGGGCCGGCGACGGCTTTCCCTTGAACTGGGTGTGGGCCTTGTCCTCTGTATCCGTCCAGGACCATTTCGGAGCGGCGACACCCAGAAAATCGGCGTAGGCCGCTGAGGCTTTCTCGATGTCCTTGACCACGACTCCGATCTGGACGATGGTCCCCTGGCCGAATCTTTCTTTCTGTCCCTCGCCGACGGCTGTTGGCGCAGCGGCGCTAGAAATGGCAAAAATGACAAGCCCAGCGAGCCAAGTTATTTTCATGGTCTTCCTCCATCCTCAGCCTTTTCTGGCCACGGCCAGCCAGACAGCCTTCAAGGAGCAGACGCGCTCCGCCAACTTTCCAAAAACGCCGAGGTCCGAGGCGGCAAAGAGGACGCTCGATTCGTAGAAAGCGCTGGCCATCCCGACGAGATGAGTCGGTTTCACGGGGACCGCCGCTTCCAGTAGAGGTAGGCCGGAAGGCCCAATAGGATGATCAGCAGGCCGAACAAGGATTCTCTGGGCTGCTGGACCAGGCTATTGAACGAGATGAAAAGAGCGGCCAGGATAAAGACAGCCGGTGTCACCGGGTATCCCCATGTCTTGTAGGGCCTGGGCAAGTCCGGCCGCTTCCTCCGGAGGACGATGACCGCCGCCACGGTCAGTCCGAAGAACAGCCACTGGCCGAAGATGACGTAGGTAAAAAGCGCCTGAAATGTCTCCAGCAAAAGCGTGAGGACCAGGCTCCATAGACCGAGGACCACGATGGAGAAATGAGGCGTCAAAAACCGGGGATGGACATCGGCGATTCTCTTGAAGAAGAGGCCGTCCCTGGCCATGGCGAAATAGACCCGCGGCGAGCAGA
>DAIPLF010000438.1:0-2106 GCA_036769375.1 Candidatus Aminicenantota bacterium
AATCGCTGTCCTTCTGGGAGTCGGCGACGGCAAAATTGGTCCGCTTCATGCCCAACGGGTTGAGGACCTGGGCCCGCACCCCGTCCTCCCATGTCTTTCCGGTCAGGACCTCGACGAGGTACCCGGCCGTAAGATACATCAGGTTGTTATACTGCCAGACCGCCCGGAGGTCGGCGGTGGGCTTGAGATAGGCCAGCCGCCGGACCAGGTCTTCGCGGCTGATCGTCGTATTATTGTACCAGGACAGGTCATGACGCGGCAGCCCGGACCGGTGGGTCACGGCGTCGCGCGGGGTCAGCCGCTCGGAAGCGAAGGAATCATAGAGCTTGAACCAAGGAATATAGTTCCGGAGCGGCTTGTCCCAGTCGAGCTTCCCCTCGTCGACGAGTGTTCCCAAAGCGAAGACGGTGAAAGCCTTGGAAGAAGAGCCGATGGCCAGGAGCGTGTCGGCCGTCATGGGGACCTTGTTCTCCAGGTCCTTGAACCCGTATCCCTTGGCCAGGACGACTTCGTCCTCGACGATGACGGCGACCGCGACCCCGGGGACCAGGAGGCCCTGGAGCCCCTTGTTGACGATCTCATCGAAGCCGGCCAGCGCCTTCTTCGCCCGGGCCTTGAGGTCGGCTGACCGGCTCATGGCGAAAGGAAAGGCCTGTCCGCCCTGGGTAAACTGGCCGAAAATCTTCTGGCCGTCTTCGCTCAGTGTCCCCTTGAAACCCGGCGTACCGGGCACGCCAGCGATCTCGAAGGAGATGTCTTTTCCCTGAACCGCAATATTCCCAAGCGGCAGGTCCTGGGCCTTTTGGAGCGGGATTGAGATATCCCCCGAGAAGCTCCCGTCCGGCTTTTGTGCAAAATCGATGTCGAAGGCCAGCTTGGTGCCGGGGATTTCAATCTCCCCGGTCCAATGACCGGCGATCGACGGCTCCTCGGCTGAGGCCCTGGGCGTCAGCGGACCGGCGGATACCGGAAGTGAAAAGATTACGAGGACGATTAAAACAGCCAGGGCTCCAGACAGGACAGACTTTCTCATGGTTGCTCCTTTCTCAGATAAAAAAATGGCCATCCATCCCTATTAACGGATTGGCCCCTATTTTGTTCAGGCCCGCACGAAAAAGCAAGCCCGTTGCGCAAAACGGCAGGCTCTCAGTCCAGGAGATATGAGGGAGGGGTTCGGGCTGCGGTTGACTTGATCGAGCCCGGCCGTTAGAATCTGGAAATCCCGGAAATGTTCGAATCGCCTCAGCGCCGACTGGCCAGGAAATTCATGAAGAAGGCAGTGGCCCAGGCCTTTCTCGGCCTGCGGAAAAACCACGGCGGCCCCTTCGGCGCCGTCGTCGTCCGCGACGGCGAGGTCGTCGCCGCGGCCCATAATATGGTTCTCAAGACCCAGGACCCGACGGCCCATGCCGAGGTCTTAGCCATCCGCCGGGCCGCTTCGAAGCTCAATCGGTTCGACCTCTCGGACTGCGAGATCTATTCCACCAGCGAGCCCTGCCCCATGTGCCTGGCCGCCATCTATTGGGCGAATATCAGGAAAGTCTCTTATGGCTGCACAAGAAAGGATGCTGAAAGAATCGGCTTCCGGGATAAGAGCTTTTACAATCTGATCAAGAAGCGGAAATCCCCCGCCCTTGAAAAGATCAAACTGGAACGAAAGGAATGCCTAAAGCCATTCCAGGAATGGACCCGGAAAAAAGACCGGGTGATGTATTGAAAGGACGGCTCTCCGTGATAAAGCGACTGGCTCTGGCTCTCATCACACCTGCTCTCCTCTGCTTTTCTACCCTCTGCGCCGGCCAGGTGGCGCCTGAGACAGAAAAGAAGCTCGACCTTGTGTTCGAAAAGGGAAAAGAGGCTTTCTATACGACCGTCGCCGCCCTGCTCGAAAACCATGTCCTGAAGCCGGAGCTGAGCGCGGCCGACCTCGATACCCTCCTCAAGGCGCGGGAAGAGATCCCCACCCTTTATGAACGCCTGATGATCTTCGCTTTCCAGAAAGATGCTCCTCTTTTCCTGGCGCTGGCCACGCAGGGAGATGACGGCTCCCTCCGGCAGTTCCACGAGAAGTTCCTCGCTCTCTCCAAGGATTATGCCGCCCGGTTC
>DAIPLF010000081.1:0-7585 GCA_036769375.1 Candidatus Aminicenantota bacterium
TATAAAAAGGAAATGGTGGAGCTTGAGGCCCGCTATTTCGCCCGCCGCGGCTACGCCTGCGCCGTGCAGGACTGCAGAGGCCGTTTTTCCTCCGAGGGAACATGGGAGCCTTTTGTGAACGATCCGCAGGACGGCTACGACACGATCGAGTGGTTGGCCGTGCAGCCGTGGTCGACAGGGAAAGTCGGGATGATCGGCGGCTCCTATGTCGGCTGGGTTCAGTGGTGGGCGGCCCGCGAGAAGCCGGCCCACCTCGTTACCATCATTCCCAACGTCTCTCCTCCGGATCCTTTTTATAATATCCCCTACGAATACGGAGTGTTCTTTATCCTGGGAGCGATCTGGTGGGCCGATATCCTGGAGAGCGAAGCCACGGCCGACCTCTCCGGAGCGGCCATAAGCCGGATCGGAGAGAAAAAGTACGGACAGCTGCTGAGGAGCCTTCCCGTCATCGAGTTGGACAAGACGGTCCTCGGCAAAGAGAACCCCTACTGGAGGAAGTGGATCGAGCATCCGACCAACGACGCCTACTGGGACCGGGCCAACTTCCTGGAGCGTCTGAAAGATGTCCGGATCCCCGCCTTTCATCAGTCCGGCTGGTTCGACGGGGACGGCATAGGCTCCAAGCTGAACTACCTGGCGATGAAGGCCGCCGGGCATCCCGGCCAGAAACTGATCCTCGGGCCGTGGGGTCACCAGGACAAGGCCACCCGGCAGATAGGCGACCTCGATTTCGGTCCCCAGGCGCTACTTGACCTTCCCAAGCTCTATCTCCGCTGGTTCGATTACTGGCTCAAGGGTGTCGAGAACGGCATCCTCAAGGAGCCCCTGGTGAAGATCTTCGTCATGGGTTCGAACAAGTGGCTGGAGGGAGACGTCTATCCTCTGCCCTACACCCAAATGCAGAAGTGGTTCTTGGGGAGCGGAGGGAACGCCAATACGTCTAAAGGAGACGGGACCCTGAGCCCGGACCCGCCTCCGGCGGCCGCCGCATCCGACGCCTATGAGTATGATCCGGGAGACCCTACGCCCAACCCCGAGTTCTACGAGGAGTCGGAAGAGGAGGAGAAAAAGGTCCGTTCCGTCGAGGAAAAGCGTCGGGAAGCCGAAGCGCATCACGAGAAAGTGACGTCCGGCCGCTCCGACATCCTCGTCTATCAAACAAAACCCCTGGACAAACCGCTCACCTTTGCCGGGCCGGTTTCGGCCGTCTTGTACGCTTCCTCTTCCGCTAAGGACACGGATTGGTTCATGCGCCTGGTCTGGATCCAAAAGAATGGCAAGGTTTTTCCTCTCGGCGAAGGCAAGATCCGGGCCAGGTTCCGGAAATCGATGAAAGACCCGGAACCCCTCAAGCCGGGCGAGGTCTGTGAGTACACCCTGGATCTCTGGCAGATGGGGATCACGATACCTGCAGGGGATGCCATCCGGGCGGAAGTGGCCTCCGCCTCCTTCCCGCTTTTCTCCCGGAATCTGAATACAGGCGGCCACAATGAGAAAGAGACCCGGTTTGTCAAAGCCCAGCAGACCATATTCCATGACCAGAAGCATCCCTCGCACATTTTGCTTCCCGTGATCCCGGAGGAAAAACTCAAATAAAAGCGCGAAGATATTGGAGCCGAAGATGCGGACTCGGGTGACGATCGCCATCGCTCTGGGAGTTGGTTTTTCGCTGGCCGGGTGCGGACATGGACCCCGGGAAAAGGACTGGATCATCACGCCCCCGGCTGCGCTCGAACAGGTCAAGATCGACCGTCAGGGGCGGACCGTGATCCCCAACGGCCGGGTGATCACACCTCGAGGCCGCCAGGTCGATGTGGCCCCGCACCCCTACGGCCTCGTGCTCAGCCCGGACGGGGTCATGGCCGTCACTGCCAACTGCGGCGTCCAGCCGTTTTCAGTGTCTATCATCAGCCTTATCCTCAGCGATCACCCGGTCGTTCGCCAGATCCCGAAAGGCTTCGATACCGAGGAGGGCGTTCTGGCTTCGGTTTACATGGGTTTGGCCGTATCTCCTGATAACTCGACTTTGTACGTCGGTGGAGGTCAAGAGGGAAAAGTGGTGATCTTCGACCTCTTTAACGACACCCGAAGCTCTGAGATCGAGGCCAACGTCCCGTTTGCCGGCCGGGCCTATGAGGACAGCTATATCGGCGACCTAGCCCTGAGCCGCGACGGCCGCACGCTCTACGCCCTTGACCAGGCGAACTTCCGGCTGCTCATCGCCGACACCGGGGATCGCCGGATCCTATCGAGTGTCCCGCTCGGCCGCTATCCCTTCGGGTTGGCTGTTTCGCCGGACGGGAAGCGTGTCTATGCCGCTAACGTGGGGATGTTCGAATACCGCCGCATCGAGGGAGTCGAGCTGGAGAACCCCGAACGCCTGGGTCTCCTCCAGCCGCCTTTCCCCTTTGGCTCAAAGGAATCGAGGGATGGGGTAGAGATAGAGCCCTACCGCATCCCTGGTCTGGGCGACCCCAATGTCCCCGAATCCTTCTCGGTCTGGGAGGTGGATGTCGCCGACTTGGCCAATCCGAGAGTCACGGCCAAGGTGAAGACCGGTGTGCTGGTCGGGGAAATGGTCGAGGGAATCCCGGCCGTCGGCGGGTCGAGCCCGAACTCCCTGGCGGTGACGGACGACCGGGTCTTCGTCAGCAACGGAAATAACGACACGATCTCGGTCATCGACACGCAGAGGGATGCCGTTGTCCAGACGATCCGCCTGACTCTGGATGAGAGACTTAGGGGCCTGCGTGGTGTCATCCCCTTCGGCTTAGCCCTTTCCCCCGATCAGCGAAGGCTCTATGTGGCGGAGGCGGGCATCAACGCTGTGGCCGTGATCGACGCGCGGAATGGCAGCGTCTTGGGACATATCCCCTCCGGCTGGTTCCCCTCAAGGGTAGCCGTCAGCCGGGACGGCAGCTCCCTTCTCGTCAGCAATGCCAAGGGCTTCGGCAGCGGCCCGAACGGCGGACCGGATTTCGTAGCCGGACCGGAAGGGGCCTATATCGGGAATCTGATGACCGGCACGGTCTCGGCTATGCCGATCCCCGACGACGCCGACCTCCCGAAGGAGACGGCCCAAGTCATCGCCAACAACTTTCGCTTTGAGAAGCCAGCCAAGGACCTTCTCTCTTCGAGAGAAGGCCATCCCGTCCCGCTTTATCCAGGAGAACGGGAATCGCCTCTCAGGCACATCGTTTTTGTGGTCAAGGAGAACCGCACCTTTGACGAGATCTTCGGGCAGGTGCCGGGAGCCGACGGCTCTCCCTCTCTGGCCCGCTACGGCGCGGATGTCACCTTTTCCAATCGGGACGGAAGCCGGAAGGTTGAAAAGGGGACCGTCATGCCCAACCACCTGGATCTGGCCCGGCGATACGCGATCTCCGACAATTTCTATTGCGACAGCGATGTCTCCGCCGACGGCCACCGCTGGCTGGTCGGGGTTTATCCTAATGAGTGGGTGGAGGTTAACGTGGCCCAGAGCTACGGAGGCGGCCGGGACATGAAATTCGGCTCCAGTGCTCCCGGGGTCATGGCTTTTGTAGGGGCTTCGGCCGCGATCTATCCCGAGGATTACAACGAGGCCGGCTCCATCTGGGATCAGTTCGCCCGCCGGGGCGTCGATTACTTCAATTTCGGGTTGAGCATCCAGTTCGCCACCCCTGTCGAAGACTCCGTCCTCTTCAAATCTACGGGGACGACCCACGTCATCAACTATCCGACTCCTGCAGAGCTGGCTGAGCATACCTCTCGCCTCTTCGCCACCTACAACACCAGCATCCCCGATCAATTTCGTGTCGATATGTTTATCAAGGAATACTCCGAGCGATGGGCGGATGAGGGGAACGATTTTCCGTCTTTCGTCACCGTCTATCTTCCTAACGACCACGGGGCCGGGGAAAGGCCCGAGGACGGCTACCCGTTCCGGGAGAGCTATATGGCCGATAACGACCTGGCCTTGGGCCGCTTGGTTGAGTTCCTTTCGCGGACGTCCCACTGGAAGGATATGGCCATCTTGGTGACCGAGGACGACCCGCAGAATGGAGTCGACCACGTCGACGCCCATCGCAGCGTGCTCATGGTCATCTCACCGTGGTCAAAGAAGGGCTGGGTCAGTCATGTTCATTCGAGCTTCGGGAGCATCATCAAGACAGCCTGGCATATCCTCGGGCTCCCTTATCTCAACCAATATGACGGCGGTGCGGCTGACCTGGCGGATATGTTCTCCAGCAGGCCGGATTTCAGCCCCTATTCCGCTCTCCCGGCCGACCCCCGCATCTTCGACCCGCAGAAAGCGCTGGACCCGCTCGATGAGAAATTCAACTGGAGGGCGCTCCGGGAGTCGCCGCTTCTCGATGACCCGGAGACGATCCGGAAGTGGATGAAAGAGGAGAAGAACTAGCGGGCTCCCCCGCCGCTGCCGCCGCCTCCGCCCCCTCCCCCTCCGCTGAACCCTCCTCCGCCTCCGGAGGAATAGTGCGCCGCCGAGGTGCTGGCCTGCTGGATAGAGGTGGCCATGGCCTCGATGCTCTGGACCATCCCGGCGATCTTCCCCATGCCCGTGAACGCCGTGCGGTCAAACCCATAATACCAGACAGGCGCCGCCGACCGTTCATCCTTGAGGATCAAGGGAAGCATCTTGAGGATCTTCTTGGCGTTGCCGAAAAGGATGCCGAAAACGAGGTAGTGCTCCCAGAGTTTATAGGCTTCGGGTGGGAGCTCGGCAAAATTGGAGAAATCGTCCAAGAATCGATCCAGGCCTTTCCAAAGTTCGTTCTCTCTGGCCCAAGGCAGGGCCCTCCGCTTTATTTTGGGACTGAATATGCCGGCCAGCAGGACCAGAAGGGGGTTGAGCGTCAGGATGCCCAGCGGCAGCGTTACCGCCAGGAAAACATTCCGGGTCTTCAGGCTCCTGGGCTCGATGAATTGAAGCTTGTTGGCCTCTTGCCTGACGTCTTTCTGCCAGGCCCGGTACCACGTCTGGAACTCCTGCGGGCTTTTCTTGAAGTACCGCTTCAACTCCTCTACGTCGAGCCGCGCTCCCGGCTCCTGGCTGGGGCTGATGATGGTATTAAATAGAAGATCCAACAGGCCTTTTTCGTAGGGGAGCAGCTCTTGGTCGCCGGCATAGACTTTTTTCAGGATGATCGCGGTCTGCTGTTTCTCCTTGCTCCCCAGGATCCCGTGTTTTTCCACCATCCTGTCCTCAAACTCGAGGAAGCCCCGCCTGGCTAGATCAAAGAGCGTAGCCGTGAAGGACCTGGGCGTGATCGATCCACCCTCGTGGATAAGGACTTCGACCAGAGCCGGACGGAGCTCTGAGGGCAGTTCGCGGGTATACTCGGGGATGTCGGGGAAGCGATAATCCTTTCCTACCCTTTTCCAATACCGATAGTAGACCAAAAACCAGAGGAGCGGCCCGAGGACGAGCCAGACGGCCCAGATCGAGACTCCGATCAGAAACGTTTTCTTCTGTTGCTCGGAGCGTGCCTGTGCTTTCCGCGCCCGGTCGATGGTTCCTTGGACAAAAGCCGCTTCTTCCCTCTGGATGGAGGTGCGGTCTTGCCGCGATGAGGGAAGGCCATCGACTATCCCCGCCGGCCAGACCATCCGGACCTCGAGAACCTGGCCGGCCGCAAGGTTGGTCGCAGAGAACCGGGCGGTCCGGGCATCAATGATCTCCGCCCATCCCGAGAGCGGTCCATGTCCGTAGACAAGGATGTCCTCTTTGCGCGGCGCCTCCTGCGGCAGGATCACGGTGACGACGACAGAGCGCGTCGGCCGGTCCCAGCCCGTGCCGATCATCTGCCAGTAGAGTTCGGAGACATCCGGATAGCTGAAAACTCCCCTCCGGATCCGGTAGTGGATATGGAACGTGCGTGGCTCATCAGCCGCCCGGAAAGACCACTCAGCCTTGTACGTGCCACCGGCGGTCGAAGTCTCAAGCGGCAGCTCCCGTCCGCCTTCGTCCTTGACCTTGAACTCCTCGAGAGAGATGTCATAGCGATAATCTTTTCTCTCGACGGCGAGGGGCAGGGTGTACCAGGCTGCCGAAAAGCTCCCCTCGAAATCGAAGGTTCGGAACTCATCGACTACGAATGAGCCGTCTCGATCGAGGCTGACCGAAATCTTGACTTCAGGGAAGTAATAATCCTTGGGCGCCGCCCCTAGATCGCTGCCGAACGCACCCACAAGTGCCGTAACCGCCAGGAGCAGGGAAGCGCCGAGCCGCCTTCCCCTGCTCTGCCCGATTCGTCCCATTACTGTTCTTTATCAAGCGGCTTGATGGACAACGGGTTGCGCTTGGCCTTCCATGAACCCTTGGTATTCCGGCCGTCGGTCATCTTCACTTCGACGGTCCCCTGCATCTCGTTCCCGGCCACCCGGCCCGAGAAGACCATCGTCGGGCCCTTGGAGGTATCGACGGCTTCAGCCGCGAACTGGAGCTTGTCTCCGACAAGGCTGATAGCGCTCAGCATCATCTCCGAGCCACCAAGTGTGAGCTCACCGCTCGGCCACTGGAAGTGCTGCTCAAGTTCCAGGTCTAAAGCCGTCTTTTTGCCGCCATCGGTCAAGACGCCTTCCCAAGCGCCGGAAACATTGGCGGGCACGACCCAGAAATAGACGTTATGCGTGATCTCGTTGGCCATGACGATCGCCGAATCATCGGGCTTCCAGGTATCCATCGCGTAGTTATGGGAAACGATCCGCGTGCCCGGCCTGAGCTGACTCAGCAGGCTCGGCCGCAAACGCAGATTAACAGAGGTCAAGAGGTAAAGGGAGACCACCGTAGCCTCATGAAAGTCCGCCTTGAAAATATCCTGCTCCAGAAATTTGACGAGGTGGCCGACATTGGCTTTGGCCGCGTTTTCCTGGCTTTCCTTGATGCGCTCGGGGTCGATGTCGATACCCACTCCGCGCGTCCCATTGAGCTGGGCGGCGGTGATGACGATGCGCCCGTCTCCGCAGCCCAGGTCGTAGAGCAGGTCATCCTTGGTGACTTTGGCCATGCGGAGCATGGTCGAAACAACTTCAGGTTTGCTGGGGACATAGGGGACGTCGAGAGGCTTTTCCTGAAGATAGAGCTGGCCGAAGAGAACAAGCGGGATCAACACAAAGAGAGGAGCAAACAGTCGTTTCATTGGGCCTCCTTACGCGCGGCTGGCGCTCGAGAAATCTGAATATAGGGAAAAACCATAGGCGTGTCAAATTGAGGCTCGAGGCAGAGGATCGAAGTCCGTTGACTTGAGGCTGGCAATTCGCTAGCTTAGATCATCATGAAGGAAAGAAGATTGGTCATCGGCATCGGGATTGCCTTGCTCCTTATCGTTCCGACCTCCCTGCCTCAGTCCCGTCTGACAAGCCCGGAGAGGCAATTCGGCTTCGAGGTCGGTGCCGATTATAGGCTGATCAACTACACCCAGCTTCTGGGATACTGGAAAAAGCTGGATGCGGAGTCTGACCGGCTGGTCCTCAAGACGATCGGCACCACGGCCGAGGGCCGGTCCATGGTGATGGCCATAGTCACCTCTCCGGCGAACCAGAAGAAGCTGGCCCGCTACAAGGACATCTCCCGGCGCCT
>DAIPLF010000439.1:0-2104 GCA_036769375.1 Candidatus Aminicenantota bacterium
GGATGAGGATGGCGTTCTCCGCATGGTCCCCTCTGAAGTACTCGGTAAAGAAGCGGATGAGCGAGTAGTTCAGGATATACAGTGAGAACACCTGGCCGTCGAAGCGCCGGCGGCGCAGGATCAGGAAGAGAATGAGGAAATTGATGAAGTTGAGACCGGCCTCGAAGAGCTGGACCGGGTAGAGCGCTTTTCCGAGCGGGATGCCGGTAAGGTCATGAGCGTACTGGCTCTCAAAGGTCACGCCAACCGGGGAGGCGCATTCCCGACCGTAGCAGCAGCCGGCCATGAAGCAGCCGATGCGGCCGAACCCATGCCCCAGGGCCAAAGCCGGCCCCGCCAGATCAGCCACCTTCCATGTCGGAATGCGCCGCCGGTGGAAATACCAGATGGCAAAAACAACGCCGAAGGCGAGCCCTCCCTGGAAAACACCCCCGGAGCGGGCCAGGCTCAGCAGCTCGCCTGGATATTCCGTATAGTAGGAAAAATTTCCGATGAGCATGACCAGCTTGGCCCCGAGAAGAGAGATCAGGATGATATAGAAGCCGGCATCGACGATTCGCCCCGCTTCGAGGCCCTGTTTTCTGGCCTGGACATAGAGAAACCAGAGCCCTAGCCCCACTCCCAAGGCGACCAGGAAGCCGTAGGTGTGGATGGTCAGCGGGCCGATTCGGAGGAGGATGGGGAACATGCGGGTTTCCTTGCCAGCAGCATGATTAAAAGGAGGACGGCGCCGATGGTGATACACGAATCGGCGACGTTAAAGAAAGGCCAATGACGGTTGCCGACGTAAAGGTCAAGAAAATCGATCACGTAGCCGCGGACCAGACGGTCGACCTGGTTGCCCAGGGCGCCGGCCAGGATCAACGAGAGGGCCAGCTTCGTGCCCCGCTCGGCGGCCGGCGTCTTGATGAAATAATAGACGACGAGCGCCAGGGCGGTGATCGAGGCGGCGAGCAGAGCCACAAAGACGGCCCGGCTGCCGGAATGCGAGAAGAAGCCGAAGATGGCCCCTTTGTTGCGGATATGAGTGAGGCTGAAAAAGCCGGGGACGACCTTCCGGCTGGCGTAGAGGGGGACTTCGCGGGCGATGAGCCACTTGGTCGCCTGGTCCACACAGACTAACAAGGCGATGAAGGCCAGATAGGGGAGGTTTCTCCTCATGCGAGTTCCCGGACCACATCCTCGCAGCGCCGGCAGAGCTCGGGATAATCCCGGCTTTGGCCGACATAGACGGAATAGTTCCAGCACCTTTGGCACTTGGCTCCGGGCGCCCGGGAAATGCGGACAGCGAACTCCTCCGCGGATTCGAGGACAACTGAAGAGACAATGAACAGCGACGCCAGATCCCCCTCATATTTGCGGACCAGGGCCTCTTCCGCTGCCGGGATGCGGAGGTGCACTTGGGCTTCCAGTGAATTGCCGATGAGCTTCTCCTCCCGCGCTCTCTCGAGCTCCTTGAGGACGGTTTCGCGCAGCGCTAACAGCCCGTCCATCTCCCGTCCGACCTCTTCATCCAGCCATTTCCTCCCGAAAGAGGGGAAGGATGCGAGGTGGATGGAATCTTCCTTTCCCTTGAACCCGGAAAGACTTTCCCAGGCCTCCTCGGTGGTGAAGGGAAGGATCGGCGCCATCAGCGTCAAGGTCGTCCGGAGGATCTCGAAAAGGGCGGTCTGGGCCGATTTTCGGAGTGCAGAGCCCTTGGCCGAGCAGTAAAGCCGGTCCTTGAGGACGTCCAGGTAAAAGGCGCTGAGCTCCACCGTGAAGAAGGTGAAGAGGGAATGAAAGACGGTGTGGTATTCATACTCCTCGTAAGCCTTTAGGATGCGCTGCCCGAACTCGGCTGTCTTGTCCAGGGCCCAGCGGTCAAGGAGGAGCAGGTTTTCGGCTTCCAGGCGTTCCCTGTCCGGAGAGAAGTCGGAGATGTTCCCAAGGATGAAGCGCCAGGTGTTCCTGATCTTGCGGTAGGCGTCCTCCAGCCGCTCCAGAATCTCCGGGCCGAACTTGGCGTCCTCCTTGTAATTGAGCATGGCCACCCACAGCCGCAGCACCTCGGCCCCGTCCTTGGAGATGATCTCTTCGGGCTCGATGAAGTTGCCGAGCGATT
>DAIPLF010000440.1:0-2104 GCA_036769375.1 Candidatus Aminicenantota bacterium
TGGGCATAGACCAGCGGGTAAACGGGGAAGTTCAGCGTTTCAGTTGGATAGGAGGCCTTGGCCAGGATCCTGGTCAGCCCGGCGGCCTCGACTTCGTTCTCCAGGCGCATACCTGGGAGAGGGAAATTGGTCGCGTACAGCCCCGCGGCAGCGACGAGCTTATGAAGGTTGTCATAGCGCACCCCCACCCGGAGATTGCCGCGGGGGAGCTCGCGGAGGCTCAAGCGTAGGTCGATCTTCGGCTCATCTACGGGGAAGACCTCGTACCGAATGTCCTCGAAGTAGCCCAGGGAATAGAGCTCGTCGACCTGCCGGCTGATCCGGGCGGCATCCACGACGTCGCTAGTCTTCAGTTTGAAGAGCTTGGCGATGAACGAGGAAGGCAGGTTCTCGTTGCCGGTAAATGCGACCTTTGCGAGGACACGCTTCTGACTTGCTCCCAGAGGTTTTCCGTTGTCTCTCTTCCCGGACCGGGTCAGGCCCCATTTCACCTTCAGCTCTTGAAGGGCGGGCCGCGCTTTCCGGGCAGCTTCTTCGCCGCGCTCTCTGATTCTGGCCATCTTATCGGGGGAGAAGTAATCCGTGCTGGAGAGTCCTTTCATGTCCGGCCAGATAAGAAGGTCCACCTTGGCCGATTTCCATTTCCTCAACTCGATATCAATCGCCTGAAGCGACTGGCCGAGCACCTTTTCCGCGGTGGAGAGTTCCTCGCGGGAGCTGAGAGGACCGGCCAGGTCCACCGCGATGATGATCTCCGCGCCCAGGCCGGCAGCGACATCGACGGGAAAGTTATTGAGGAGACCGCCGTCGACGAGAAGGCCGTCCTCCCATTCGACGGGGGCGAGGACCGAAGGGATGGCCATCGTCGCCCGCAGGGCTCTGGCCAGGGAACCTCTTTCCAGGACCACCTGCCTGGCCTTGATGATATCGACCGCCAAGCAGCGGAAGGGAATGGGGAGGTCGTCGAAATCGAAGTCACCGGGGAGCGGAAAGAGCAGGGATGAAAACAGGTTGCTGAACTTCTGCCCAGCGATCAAACCGCGGGGAGTGGAGGGCACCCCTTTGCGCAGGGGAAAGGCGAGCTGATATCGTCCATCCAGCCTTTTCTCGAAATAGGGCACGAGGCTGCGTACCGGCCGGTCTCTGAAGAGGTCTCCCCAGTTGACCTCCGCGAAGATCCGTTCGATCTCGGCCCCGGTGTATCCAGCCGCGTAAAGGCCGCCCACAATCCCGCCGGCGCTCGTCCCGACGATCAAGTCGATAGGGAAGTCAAGCTCATCCAGCAGTCTGAGGACTGGGATGTGGGCCATCCCCTTGGCCCCGCCTCCGGATAAGACGAGTCCGACTTTGGGGCGCTCCTGGGGGCTGGCAAGAACGGTGACGAGCAGGAGGAAACCGAGAAGATAGACGAGCCTCCGGATTTCTCCCATCCTGGATCTCGATGAGTCCTGCCTAGCGGCAGCGCTCCCAATCGGAATCGCTGCTGAAGTGGCCGAGTTCGGTCCACATGTCGTCGAGGTCGCAAATCATGATGAGGAGGTCTTGAGTTCGGCCCGTGAGGTCCCTGACGTAGTCAGGGAGCAAGCCTTCTTCCCTGAAGCCCAGCCGGTGAAAGATCGTCTGAGCTTGCTTCTGCGGACGCATCATCTTGGCGACGATCCTGGCGACGTTCCTTGCCGCGGCCAGAAAGTAGAGCTCCCGGATCATAATCATACCCAACCCTTTTCTCCGGAAAGGACGGGCGACGATCAGCCGGACCTCGCCCTGGTGCCGGCGCCATTCCTCACCGCTGAGCTCCAGAGATCCGTCGGCGACGATCTTGTCTTTATAGAGCGCGATGACCCGCAAGACCTGCCCTTGATCGATAAGGCGGAGGCGCTCGGCGACCACCTTGCGGTCGGTGACGTCGACGCGCAGGTATTTTCGGTCCTCTAGAGGGAGAGCCCGGTAGAAGGCCATCAACCGGTCCAGGTCTTTGCCGGTCAGCGCCCGGATCGCGACCTTTTTTCCGTCTTTAAGGGTTTCGGTTTTTTCCATGGACGGTGTTCTCCTCTTTTGCGGCGGCCCGGCCGCGCTCCTGTCCCATCTTAGGGAGGACTTTGGC
>DAIPLF010000441.1:0-2101 GCA_036769375.1 Candidatus Aminicenantota bacterium
GCCGACCCGGACGGATTTTTCCGCCAGCTCAGCCAGAAGCACAACGTCCCGGAAGAAGAGATCCGGCAGGCGAGGGAACGGCACAACCTCAGTTATGGAGACACCTATATGGCCACGGCCCTTTCCCGGATCTCCAAGAGGCCCATCGGAGCTGTCGCCGAAGGCTACAAGCAGAATCAGGGTCAAGGATGGGGCGTGATGGCCATGAGCTTGGGCATCAAGCCCGGTTCCCCGGAATTCAAGCAGATGAAGGCCGATGCCCGCGGCTCCCTAGGCCACATGAAGACCCTGGCCAAGGCCAAGAAGAACCAGCACAAACAGGAGCTGAAGAGAGAGCGGGAGCGCGACCGCAGGATCAAGGATGAAGCCCAGGGCAAGAGCCAGGGAAAGGGCAAGAAGAAATAGTCGCGATACGGAGCTAGACCAAAAAATCTTAAGGAGGAGGCGATGATGACGAAGAAGATCCTGACGTTATTGGTGGTGATGGTCTTATTGGTGGCCGCAGTCAATTGTGCGTCCTGGAGCAAGAAGGCGCGCGGTGCCGTGATCGGCGGCGCCGGCGGAGCCGTCGTCGGCGGTGTCATCGGCCACGCGGCCGGAAACACCATACTCGGGGCGATCATTGGAGCGGCGGTCGGGGGCGCGGCCGGCGCCATTATCGGGAGTTACATGGACAAACAGGCCGCGGAAATGCAGCGGGACCTCGAGGGGGCTGAGATCCAGCGCATCGGGGAAGGCATCAAGATCACCTTCGACAGCGGGATCCTTTTCGACATTGACAAATCCGACCTCCGTCCGGTCAGCGAAACGAACCTGACCAAGCTGGCCACGATCCTAAACAAGTACCCCGATACCAACATTCTCATTGAAGGCCATACGGATGATACCGGCACTGAGGACTACAACATGGCCCTTTCGAAGGACCGCGCCCAGGCCGTGTCCCACTATCTCGCTACAGTCGAAGTGAAGTCGGCGAGGTTCTCGATCGCCGGCTATGGCGAAACTCAGCCGATCGTGACGAACGATTCCCCCGAGGGAAGGCAGAAGAACCGCCGGGTGGATATCGCCGTCATCGCCAACGATAAGCTGAAGAAGGCCGCGCAGGAAAAGGCGAAAGGCTGAGTCATCGAGTCGGTCAAAGGAGGCTATATGGATATCCTATGGATGATCGTCATCGGTTTTGTGGTAGGTGCGATCGCCAAGCTGCTCACGCCGGGAAGGGATCCGGGCGGATTCATCATCACGGTCCTTCTCGGTATTGGCGGATCCTTTGCCGCGACCTACATCGGGCAACGTCTCGGCTGGTATCGCCCGGGCCAGCCGGCCGGATTCATCGGGGCCATCTTGGGGGCCATCCTGATCCTCATCGTCTATCGTTTGATCAGGAGGAGATAGCCGCTTCGAGGAAATTCTCGGATACGGCGCTTGGGCTTTTCCTTTAAAACGGGACAAGTGCCGTTTTAAGGTTCAATTCTCGAGGCGGGAAAGTTGCCTTTCGATGCAGTCGGCCGCTTTTTGGCCGCCGTGGCCGGAAATTTGGCCTTTTCCCAACGAGAAAACTCCTGTCCCGACATTCTGAGAGGACGGGAAGTTCTTGGCATGAAAACGGCATAAGGGAAGGTAGCTTCTCCCGAGTCCGTATGCCTCCCATGACGGTCTGGCGCAGGACAGCGAGAGGCAAGATAGAAAGAGGAGGTTGATATGTTAGAAGCCATTGTCGTCATCCTGGTCGTTCTGTGGGCCCTGGGGTTCTTCGCGTTCCATGTCGGCGGCGGTCTGATCCACGCGCTCGTCGTCATCGCCCTGATCATTCTGATCATACGGCTGTTGAAGGGTCGGAGAGTCCTTTAGAGGGAAAACGCCAAGATGATCGGGTTGAAGGGCCGGACCGCAAGACGGATATATGGGATCCTCGCGGGCTTGGGGCTGATGACGTCCGGACTCTTTTCCGCGCAAGTCTTCAAGTACGGGAAAGCCAAGCCTGAAAATGGGCATCTGATCCAGACGGTCCCTTTCGAGAAATGGCTGAAATTAAATTATTGCGGCCCGGCCTGTTTGACCATGGTCCTCAACTCCTGGGATGAAACGCGATCCTTCAGCC
>DAIPLF010000082.1:0-3424 GCA_036769375.1 Candidatus Aminicenantota bacterium
GGTTGGTGTCATCGAAGCGCAGGTTGCAGAGGCCGCCGTACTGGGCGGCAAGGCCAAAGTTCAGGCAGATGGACTTGGCGTGGCCGATGTGGAGATAGCCGTTAGGCTCGGGCGGGAAGCGGGTATGGACACGTCCCTGGTTCTTGCCTTTGCGGATATCCGCTTCGATAATGTCGCGGACGAAGTGTCTCTTGGGTTCACTTTGACTCATAGGGCGACGCCTCGCAAACGTCTCAGCACTTTTTCCTTCCCCAGCAGCTCCATCATCTCGAAAAGCCCGGCTCCGCTCGTCTTCCCGCTGATGGCCAGGCGGGCGGGATGGATCAACCCGGCCGCCTTGAGCCCCCGCTCTTCGGCCAGCCCGCGGCAGGCCGCTTCGATCTCGGCCGCAGAAAAGGAACCCAGCGCTTCCAGCCGGTCGGCCAGGAGCCGGATGTTCTCGATGGACTCGGGCTTGGACAGGTATTTTTTCTTCCCCTCCTCTTCGACGGCGAGATCGTCGCGGAAGAAGCAGTCGGTCATCTCGACGAACTCCCGCAGAGTCTTCAGCCGAATCTTGTAGAGGTCGATGAGGCGGACGAGGAATTCATCGGTCACTCCGCTGAGCGGCACTCCGGCTGCGGTCAGCTGGCCTTTGATGAGCGGCAGAAGGTCGGCCGAAGTCTTCTTCATGATATGGGCGGCGTTCAGCCAGCGCAGTTTCTGGAGGTCGAACTTAGCCTGGACGTCTCCCATCTGGGCGATGTCGAACATCTTCACGGCTTCTTCGAGGGTCAGAACCTCGTGTTCCTCGCCGGCATACCAGCCCAGCAGGATGAGGTGGTTGACGAGCGCCCCGGGGAGATAACCCTCATTCCGGTATTCCTCGACAGACACACCGCCGTGCCTTTTGGACAGCTTGGCGCCGTCCGGACCGAGGATCAGGGGCATGTGCCCAAACCGGGGAGGGGCGAGCCCGAAGGCCTCATAAAAGAGGACCTGCTTGGGGGTGTTGGAGATGTGGTCATCGCCGCGGAGGATGTGGGTGATGGCCAGCTCGGCGTCGTCGACGACACAGGCGAAATTATACGACGGCGAGCCGTCAGACTTGATCAGGACCTGGTCCTTGATATCGTCCGTCCGGACGGCGATCCGGCCGTGGATGAAATCGTCGTACTCGATCGTCCTCCCCTTCTCCACCCGGAAAAGGACAGCCTCGCCTTCCTTATAAGCCTTGCCTGCCGCTAGAAGCTCCTCAGCCTTTTGGAGGTACAAGGGGAAGCGCCGGCTCTGGTAGATGGGCTCACCGTCCCAGTCGAGTCCGAGCCAGCGCAGGTCGTTCAGGATCTCCTCGAGGAAGCGGACATCCGACCGGACTTTGTCGGTATCCTCAACCCGCAACAGGAACCGGCCCCCCATATGCCGGGCATAGAGCCAGTTGAATAGGGCGGTTCGGGCGCTCCCCAAATGGAGATAGCCGGTCGGGCTGGGCGCGAAGCGGACGGTGACCATTTTTCGTCCTTAAAATAACACAGGGGCCACTACCTTGGCAAAATAAAAGAAAGGAAGAGGGACTCCAGGTCGGGTTGACCGGCGAGTGGCCCTTGGGCGGCGATTCGTCCCCCTTTGATGATAATGTACTCATCGCAGACCTTCTCCAGCTCGGAGATGAGGTGCGAGCTGAGGAGCAGGGTTTTTCCCTGGTCCCTGAGCTGCCGGAAAAGCGAGCGCAAGCCCTTTATCGCAACAGGGTCGAGCGCCGAAAAGGGCTCGTCGATGATCAGCAGTTCCGGCTCGATGAGGAGGCTCTGAAGATAAGAAAGCTTCTTCTGGTTGCCGGCAGAGTAGGTGTGCGCCTTGCGGCTCAGGAGACGAGGGTCAAAAGAGATCCGCCAGCAAAGCCCTTCGATCATCCGGTCGGCATCATGCCCGGAAAGACCTGAGGCCCGCGCCGTCAAACCGAGGATCTGACCACCCGTGAGCCAGGGGAAAAAAGCGGGGCGCTCCGGCACGTAGCCGACACTGCGCGCGGCCAATGAAAAGCGCCCCGAATCCGGCCTCAGGAATCCCAGGAGGAGCTTGAGCAGCGTTGTTTTGCCCGCGCCATTCTCTCCCAGGAAGGAAGTTACGCTGTTCGCGTGGACTTCAAAGGTGGCGTCTTTTACTGCTTCCACGGCGCCAAAGCGCTTGGCAAGGCTTTCGGCCCAAAGGAGCGCAGTTCTCACCTTTTTCGAAGCTCCAGGGATCTGATCTTCCAGACTTGGAGAGCAAAGAAAAGTGCCGCCATAGCCATTAATCCAAGGACGTTCAGCCAGGACCGACGGACGATGACGATATTGGGAAAGATGGAGGAAACGGACAGGAACTCGAGCTGGGCGTTGATCCCCTGAGGGGCGGAGGAGGTCAGCCGTTCGATGAGCCCGACCCTCTGCGAGGCAGTGAAAAGGAGCCCGGCAAAAAGAAGGAACTGACCCAGGATCAGGAAGAGGACGTTCGAGCCGGCCCGGAAAAAGAAGCTCAGGAACCCCGCCACGGCGACGTAATAGACGCCGACGAGGACGCCCACCGCGAATCTGTCGAGGTCGGGAAATCCAAGTTGGCGGGTGGCCAGCCCGTATAGAGCGTAGCCCAAGAAAAGAGCCAGGCTGACGCCGAGGCCGGCAGCGGCCACAAAAGCGCTCTTCATGAGAAGATAATCCCGGAAGCGACCGCCGGCGAAGAGCACATTCTCCAGCACTCCCGAGGTGATCTCGTCGTTCATCATGTCCTGGGAGAAAAGGAGCGAGAGAAAAGGATGAAGATAGAGGAAAGCCCTGAAGGAAAGGGAAAACGAGTCCTCGATCCAGAGAAAGGCCAGGAGTAGGATAAACCCTGCCACGGCGAGGCTGTTCACCTTGGCAGAGAGAAGCTTCCGCCAGCTGATGAGGAGGCCTACCGCGAGGCGATCTCGAGCAGGCATCGTTTGACCTCGTCCCGGCGGGCAAAAAGATCCCGGTTCCTGTCGTCTTCATAGAGGACAACGCCTTTTTCAAGAATCACGCAGAAAGGCTCCAGGCGGACCTGGAACCTCCGGAAGAGCGTTTTCTCCCTGTCGGAGACGACCGGATAGGAAAACTTGTACTTGCTCAAAAACGGGCCCAGCTCCCCTTCCTGCTCCCGGCAAATCCCTACTAAATCTACGGGAATACTATTCTTTTCGAGGAAATACCTCATCTCGAAAAGCTCCTCCCAGCAGACATGACACCCGAGCGAAAAAAACACCAAGAGGAGCGGCCGCCCCGGGCCAGGGACAGCCTCCTCCAGGGATTGGAAGATCCTGACCGTCTCTTTCTCCTGCGCCCCTGTCGCACCGGCAAGGCTCAACAGGCAGCCTGCTAAAAGGACGGCCGAAAGGATCCTTTTTATCATCTCAACTCCGTCTTAAAGATGCGCAGGCTGGAGTCGA
>DAIPLF010000082.1:3524-7561 GCA_036769375.1 Candidatus Aminicenantota bacterium
ACCTTGGTCTCCTCCAGCAGGGCCCCATCTGCATCCAGCCGGCGGATGACGCGGCCGTCTGCTCCTGGAACAAGCAGGAGCTCCCCTATCGCCGCCCGCACGATGAACCAGCGGTTCTTCATCAGGTCATAGGCGGAGTCCCGAGAAAAAAAGGAATCCCCTGCTTCCCAAAGAAGCTCACCGCTGCCGTCAAACCCGTGGAGCACGCGTTCCTTGTCGGACCTCCCCGACGGCAGGCTCATGACCACGATCCGCTCGGGTGCGAGCGCCAGGATCCGGTGGGGAGAGAACGGCACCCGAAACCCGGAAAGATAGCTTCCTTTCGTGTCGAGGACCTGGACCCTCCGGTTGGCTGAGTCCGCAACATAAAGTCTCCCCCGAAAGATATCCAGGCCGCTCGGGAAGTTGAACTCACCGGGTCCCTGGCCCTTCCGTCCGATGACAGACTCAAAAATGCCCCACCTGGAGAAAACCTTGATATCTCCATCGTCCATGTCCAGGACATAGACTCGGCTTTCATCGCAGGCGATCGCCACAGGACGGGAAAGCCCAGGCCATCCCTTGGGCTGGATTCCCCGCGTAACCTCCCTGGCAACATGACGCGCCACAGGCAGCTGGCGGCAGATCACCGGCTGGCTATTGCAGCCTAGCCCGATGGCCAGCACGATCGGCAACCCTGATCTTCTCATGTTCGCTCCGTTTGTCGATTTCCTGGATGAGAAGAGAGCCCCCCGTCCCCACGGAGGGGGGCTCCCGATTCGGTTAGAGCTTGAGCAGGCACTTGCCCAGGCCCACGTCGCATACAGTGAGCCAGAGGATCGTTCTGATAACACCCTCGTCGCTCTGCAAGGCCCGGCTGCGGCAGGCTTCCCAATCATCGTAGCAAAGATCGGCCGGGGCGCGGGCGGCGGCCGACTGAGGAAGCCAGTAAAGCGCAGATAGGATTGTAAGGACGGCCAACGACATGGCGATGGCTCTTTTCATGGGAACCTCCTTTCGCCCGCTTCTAAAGCAAGTCCCATGCCAGAAAGTCCGGTCCGATGAGCGGACCTCACCCTGCTTTTGTTTCCTGGGGAAAATGCGTCTAATCAGGAACGCCGGAGCGCGAACCCGGCGCAAGGGCAGTCAACAGATGATGTCAGTTTTAGGCGCGGGATGCCAACTGCGGTAGGAGATTCGCAGTCTCCTCCGCTTCCTCAGACCATCGGGATCTTTATCTTTTTATCCTTAGCGAAGGCGACGGCCTCATCGTAACCGGCGTCGGCATGGCGGACAACCCCGAGCCCGGGGTCGACCGTGAGCACTCGCTCCAGCCTTTTCGCCGCCGATTCGGTTCCATCGGCGACGATGACCATTCCGGCATGGATGGAAAGGCCGATGCCCACTCCCCCGCCGTGATGGACCGAAACCCAGGAAGCCCCGCAGACGGCGTTGAGGAGCGCGTTGAGGATCGGCCAATCGGCGATCGCGTCCGACCCGTCTTTCATATTTTCGGTCTCGCGGTTGGGCGAAGCCACTGATCCGGTGTCCAGATGGTCCCGGCCGATGACGATCGGGGCGCTGATCTTGCCTTTCCTAACCAAGTCATTGATGACCGCCCCGAAACGCGCCCGCTCCCCGTAGCCCAGCCAGCAAATCCGGGCGGGAAGGCCCTGGAACTTCACCTGCTTCTGGGCTTTCCGGATCCAGCGCTCGAGAGCCTTGTCCTCCGGGAATTCCCGGAGCACAGCCTCGTCGGTCGCATAGATATCCTCCGGCTTTCCCGAAAGTGCGGCCCAGCGGAAGGGCCCTTTGCCCAGGCAAAAAAGAGGCCGGATGTATTCGGGTACAAAGCCCGGAATCTCGAAGGCCGCGCCCACCCCCGCCTTCTGGGCCTGACCGCGGATGTTGTTCCCATAGTCAAAAGCCCTGGCTCCGCTCTTTTGGAGGGCCAGCATCGCCTCGACATGGACGGCCATCGAGCGGTAGGCCCTCTGGATATACTGCCCGGGGTCCTCCCGCCGCAGCCGGAGCGCCTCCTCATAAGGAAGCCCGTTAGGGACATATCCGTTAAGCTCGTCGTGGGCCGAGGTCTGGTCGGTCAGGACATCAGGCACGATCCCCCGTTTGACGAACTCAGGCAGGACGTCGGCCGCGTTCCCCAGCAGGGCGATGGATAGGGGTTCTTTCTTGCCTTTCGCCCGGAAGGCCAGCTCGAGCGCTTCGTCCAGGGTTTCGACCATCATATCCACGTATTTTGTCCGCAGCCGTTTCTCGATCCGCGCCCTGTCCACCTCCACGATGATGGCGACGCCTTCATTCATGGTGACGGCCAGCGGCTGGGCGCCGCCCATCCCTCCGAGCCCGGCCGACAGGACGAAGCGTCCTCGCAATGAACCGCCGAAGTGTTTCCGGGCCACGGAAGCCAGCGTCTCATAGGTTCCTTGGAGAATCCCCTGGGTTCCGATATAGATCCAGCTCCCGGCCGTCATCTGACCGTACATGGTCAGGCCCTTGGCCTCGAGACGCCGGAACTCATCCCAAGTGGCCCATTTTGGGACGAGCAGGGCGTTGGCGATGAGGACCCGGGGGGCCTCCTCGTGCGTCCGGAAAACAGCCACCGGCTTCCCCGATTGGACGACCAGCGTCTCATCGTTCTCGAGCTTCTTCAGGCTCTCCACGATGGCCCGGAAGCAGTCCCAATTCCGGGCGGCCTTCCCAGTCCCCCCGTAGACGATGAGATCCTGGGGTTTTTCGGCCACCTCAGGGTCGAGGTTGTTCATCAGCATGCGCAACGCCGCCTCCTGGGCCCAGCCTTTAGCCTGGAGCGTCGAGCCGCGGGGAGCGCGGACCTCCGGAGGAAAAACAGTGTTGGTTACGGCCATCGGCTTCTCCTTTTTTCGGTTTATACCATAACCGGGACGGCCCGGCAATCGCCCAAAAAAAGTGTTGACTATGGCCCTAAATTATTATAGCTTTAGAGGCGCGTTGTGAGCCCAGGTTTGTAAGCCAAGGAAAAGGATGGGCGACACCAAGATACTGCTTTTTGTCGACGACTATAAAAACGGCGACTCTGTCCTTGACGTCTGCCGGGCGGCCGGCGACACTCTTCGGGTCGATTCCGTTGAAGAAGCCGTGCTCCAGGCCCGCCGCGACCCTCCTCACGTCCTGGTCGTCGACCAGGCCCGGGGCGACTTCCCTCTCTTCAAGGACGCCCTATCCCCCAACACCAGCGTCCTTCTCACGGGTCCGGATGAGAAGGCCGCCCGGGACCTGATCGGCGGCTGGCCGGCCGGGTTTTTCGTCGATTTCGTGCCCCCTCCGGAGAACGAGCCTTTCCGCAGCCGGTTCATCAACAGCCTGAAATTGGCGGCCGAACACGCCCGGCTTAAACAGGAGCGCGGCAAACTGAGGGACGTCCTCTCGGAGATCCGCGAGATCAAGGGCTCGATCGACAGCAGCATCGTCAGGGAGCTCGAGAAGAGGGTCGCCCTGCAGGTCCGCTACCTCTGGTTCCAGAGGAGAAAGCAGAAGATCGAAGACATCCTGCGCAAGGTCTATATAGCTAACGATGTCAGCAGCCTGCTCGACACGGTCTCCGACATCAAAGAGCTTGTCCAGGCATCCGGCGTGACCTTTTACGTACTCGACGAGAACGAGACTCTGGGGAAATTCCTCAAGCCCCTGGTCTGGGACGACGCCTTCCTCTCCCATCCCGAGTTCTCCAAGTATATCGCCCACCTCGATGCCCAGGACTTCGCCTCCCAAGTCGCCCGCGACCGGGCTGAGATCAACATCCCTGCCATGCCGGCTGATAAGAAGCTGGCCAAGCGCTATGCCGAATACCTCAGGACCCCTCTGCACAGTATCCTGGGCGTTCCGATCATGCACGAGAAAGACGTTATCGGGGTCTTAGAGGTTTACAACAAGCTTCACAACGGTGAGCTCAGCAAACTCGGGTTCAGCCGGGAGGACCAGCAGGTGCTGCGCGGGCTCTCGGAGCACATCTCCCTGGCCATGACCAAGCTCAACCTGATCCAGTATGACGCCCTCACCGG
>DAIPLF010000442.1:0-2097 GCA_036769375.1 Candidatus Aminicenantota bacterium
ATCATGTCTTCCGATCCGCTCCTAGCCCGGTTCAAGGCCGTTCATCCGCTGATCCGGAAGCGTTTTCCTCAGCTGGAAAAAGATATCCATGGCAACAGACGCATCCATCTTAACTGCGCGGCGGGCACCCTGGTCGTCGATACCGCAGCCAAGGCCATGTCCGAAGCGGCCTCTTGGCTTAACTCGCTTCCCGGAGAAGTGTATCCGGCAGAGATAACGACTAAAGAATTCCACTGGCAGATCAGGCAGATCGCCGCCGACTTCCTGAATGCCCCAAGCGCCCACGAGATCAGTTTCCATGCGTCGACCTCCCAGGCTTTGTTCAACCTGGCTCTTTCCATGCGCGGGTCCATCCGGGGAAAGAATAACCTGATCGTCACGGACCTCGACCATATGGCCAACGTATCGCCATGGGAATCTGTTGGAGGAAAGTGGTGGGGAGGGGAGGTTCGAAGGGCCCGCGTCAGGGACAACAGCCGTCTCGACGTGGACCACCTTCTCACATTGGTCGACAGGGACACGAGAATCGTTGCCGTCACTCTCGCCTCCAACAGCATCGGCACAGTGGTTCCCTTGCATCTGTTCGTCCCCGAGGTCAGGAGGAAGGCGCCTTCCTGTCTGATCGTGGTGGATGCCGTCCACCATGCCCTTCACGGGCCCATCGATGTCCAAGCCTTGGACTGCGATATCCTGGCCTTCTCGGGGTATAAGGTGTTCGGACCGATGCTCGGGGTCTTATGGGGAAAGAAAGCCCTCCTTGACCGGCTCAATCCGTTCCGGGTCGAAACCAATAAGAACGAGACCCCCTTCAAGTTCGAGCAGGGGACACTCAGCAACCCGGCGCTCGCCTCGCTTGGAGCTTCCCTTAACTATCTTCTCTGGCTTGTCGATCAGGTCGAGCCCGGCGCTCCACTGGAGAGCCGTTCGGTCAAGTTCAGAAGGGCCATGTCGGCGATCTCCGCCTATGAACGGGAAATCTCCCGCGTCGTCCTGGAGACATTTTCCACTTTTGACAAGGCCAAATGGACCTGCTACGGACTCGTCGACCCAGCCGACCGCGGTCGCCGGGACCCCACCTTCGCCTTCGAAGTCAGCGGAAAGACCTCTGGACAGCTCAAGAAGTTTTTATGGGAAAGAGGCGGGATCCAGGTCGCCGATGGCAATCACTACTCGGCCGTATTCTACCGGCACTTGAAGAAGGAGAGCATCTGCAGGGCCAGCTTCGCCCACTACATCAGCCTGGAGGAAACAAAGGCATTCCTGGAGGCCCTGGAAGAGCTGATGAAATAGCCTGAGGCCGTCAAGTCTCAGCGCCGCGGCCGACCGAGATACCAACAACCCCAAGCAACGGAGAAAGGAAGGATTTATGGAAAAACGGATGATCATGGGCTTGACTCTCGGCTTAATGATTCTGTTCGTCCTGACCTCCGACGGCCAGGACAAGAAAACAGAGAAGCTTCTGGGAATCGAGACCTTCATGGAGATGGAGTCGGTGGGAAGCGCGGCCATCTCTCCCGACGGAAAGAATATCATTTTCACCCGGACCTGGGTCAATAAGGCCGAAGACCGGACGAATTCCGGCCTCTGGTTAACGGATTTCGAGGGGAAGCGCGTGCGCGAACTGACCTCGGGCAATGGGCACGATTCCTCGCCTGTCTGGTCCCCCG
The DNA here is from genome assembly GCA_036769375.1 of Candidatus Aminicenantota bacterium. Classification (GTDB taxonomy): domain Bacteria; phylum Acidobacteriota; class Aminicenantia; order Aminicenantales; family UBA8522; genus UBA8522. The sequence goes on from DAIPLF010000442.1 coordinate 1,668, forward strand.
ACGGCCGGAAGGTCGCCTTCATCTCCGACCGGGACGGGACCTCCCAAATCCAGGTGATGTGGCTGGACACCCGGGAGATCGCTCAGTTGACCCACGTCAGCAATGCCCCCCAAGATCTGGCCTGGTCACCGGACGGCAAGAGTCTGGCGTTCACCATGTTCATCGCTGACGAAAAGCCGATCCTGAAAGTCGAGCCCCCGCCCCACCCCAAAGGCGCCAAGTGGGCCGACCCGGCGATCATCATCGACCGGCTGTCCTGGAGGAGCGACGGCCGCGGACCGCTGCCTAAAGGCAACTCCCATATTTTTGTCATCGATGCCGAACTCGGCGGGACTCCTTTCCAGGTGACCTCCGGCGATTACTCTCAGGACGACCCGGAGTGGTCGGTTGACGGACAGAGGATCTTTTTCTCCGGGATCCGCAAGCCGGA
>DAIPLF010000083.1:0-7549 GCA_036769375.1 Candidatus Aminicenantota bacterium
TCGAGCGGATCAAAGAGGAAAAGGAGCTGGGCAAGGGCATCCTGAACTCGATCGCAACCGGATTCGGCCGGGCCTTCAGCGCCATCTTCGACTCCAACCTGACCACCATCATCTCCGCCATCTTCCTTTTCCAGTTCGGCACCGGGCCCATCAGGGGGTACGCCACGACCCTGATCATCGGGCTCACGGCCAACATGTTCACGGCCGTTTTCGTCTCCAGGCTGATCTTTGACCTAACCGTGCCCAAGACCGCCAGAAAGCTGAGCATCTAACATGCGACTCTTCAAGACTCCCAGCATTCGGTTCATGAAATACAAGTATGTCGCCCTGGGCATAACGATCCTGATCATCCTCGCCGGAGCGCTCAATATCGTCTTCGGCAAGGGATTAAAGCTCGGGGTGGATTTCGGCGAAGGGACGCTCATCCGGGTCATGTTCAAAGCCCCCGTCTCGGTGGGTGATATCAGGAACCTGCTGGGCGAGGTCGGCCTCGGCAACAGCATCATCCAGGAAGCGGGGAAGGAAGGCCGCGAGTTCCAGATCAGGACCATGGAAGTCATCAGCACAAAGGAAGGTCCGGAGCTCGAAAGCCATGAGAAACAAGCCAGCGCCGTGATCTCAGCCCTCCGGGGCGACGACGGTCAAACGGAACGGGCCGCAGGTCAGATGGACCTCAACGGGGTTGACCGGCGAACGCTGGCCGCCCTCCTCGAGACCCAATTCCCGGGCCAGGGGGAAGGGCTTGCCGATAAGATCATCGGCCGACGCACCGCCACCGGCATCTACTCCGAATTCGCCCAGCTTTCGGAGGCCGGGGTTGGACCGGACGTCGTTTCCTTCCTCCAGGGCAAAACCTACCTGGGCAAGCTCACGATCCTCAGCCGCGAGACCGTTGGCCCGCAGGTCGGCAAAGACCTGCGCAGCCGGGCGACACGGGCCATCATCTGGTCTCTCATCGGGATGCTTGTCTATATCGCCTTCCGCTTCAAGCTGGCCAACGGGGTCGCGGCCATTTTCACGCTCACCCAGGACGTCCTGATCACCTTGACCGTCTATTCTTTCACCAACCGCGAGATTAACCTGCCGATCATCGCCGGGCTCCTGACCATTGTCGGGTTTTCGATCAACGACACGATCGTGATCTTTGACCGCATCCGGGAAAACCAAAAAAACCTGCGCAAAATGCCCCTCGAAGAGGTGATGAACCTGTCGCTTAACCAGATGCTCAGCCGGACGTTCATCACTTCCGGGACGGTCCTCTTGACGGTCCTGGCACTTTTCTTTTTCGGCGGCAAGGTCATCAATGATTTCGCCTTTGTCATGCTGGTCGGGACGATCGAGGGTGTCTACTCGACGGTCTATCTCTCCTGCCCCTTCGTCCTCTTCTGGCAGAAGCTGTTCAAGCCCAAGAAGGGTAGCCGCCGGTGACCAGACTTGACTTGTCAAAAAAAAATTTTTCGATTATACTTTACGCCTGTGAAAGTCAATTCCACCCGGGAATGAGGTAAAGACCATGGTCGAGAAAACCAAGCCTCAAAAGACGAGCGGTATCCCTGACATTTTCAAGGATTCGTTCTTCGTCGCGGAAAAGCAAACCGGCCGAAAGGCGTTTGCTCTTCCACTCGCCCTTATCGTCCACGGCGCAATCATCGCGGCCTTGATCGTCATCCCGCTGATGTCGACCGGCAGCTTGCCGCAGGTCGAGATCTACAGCGCCTTCCTCGCTCCCCCGCCGCCACCGCCACCGCCGCCCCCGCCGCCGGCGAAGAAGAAGGCCAGCTCGCAGACCAAGACGCGGATCAAGCCGGTCCAGGCCCAATCCAACATCGAACCCGGCAAGCTGGTTGCTCCCGTTGAGATCCCGGAAGAGATCGCCGATGAGCAGGTTACGGACTTCGGGGTCGAAGGCGGCGTTGAAGGCGGAGTCGAGGGTGGAGTCGTCGGCGGTGTCCTCGGTGGAGTCGTCGGCGGCGTCCTCGGCGGAGTCGTGGGCGAAGTCGAGGCGCCGGTTCGGGCCATAGGGGAGATCAAGCCTCCCCGGCTCCTCAAGAAGGTCGACCCGCTCTATCCTGAAATTGCCCGCCAGGCGCGTGTCGAAGGCGTGGTCATCGTCGAGGCCACGACCGATATCTACGGACGCGTGCAGAATGTCAAGGTCCTGCGGTCCATTCCCCTGCTCGACCAGGCGGCCATCGACGCCGTCCGGCAATGGGTCTACGAGCCGATGATCATCAACGGCCGTCCCCGGGGGGTCATCTTCACCGTCACGGTGAGATTCCAGCTCAAGTAGAAAAGCTAGAAAATGGCTTTTTGATATTAAAAGGAGGTATTCATCATGCAATTCGGTCTGATCGAAATGTGGCAGGCCATGGGTCCTGTAGCCAAAGGTGTCTCCATCTTGCTCATCGCGCTCTCCATCGTCTCGCTCTACCTGTTCGTCGAGAGACAGCTCGTTTTCCGTAGGGCCCGTTCCAGGTCCAGACAGATCGCCCCGAAGCTGGCGGACTTGCTGAAGAAGGGACAGATCAAGGATGCCTTGACTCTTTCCACCAAGAAAGAGAATAGGGGAAGCCATCTGGCCCGCGTGACAGCGGCCGGCATCCAGGAATTCCTGGAGGGAAAAGAGGCCAACATCTCCCTGGAAGAGCAGATCGAAACCGCCCAGAGAGGCTGCGAGCGCGCCTCTACGATCTTCAGTCAGGAGCTGAAGAGAGGCTTGAGCACACTGGCCACGATCGCCACCTCCGCCCCCTTCATCGGCCTTTTCGGAACCATTTCCGGTATCATCAACGCATTCCGCGGAATGGCCCTGACGGGATCCGGGGGGATCGGCGCCGTTGCCGGCGGTATCGCCGAAGCCCTGGTCACGACAGCTTTCGGGATCGGCGTTGCCATCATCGCCCTCTGGTGCTACAACTCCCTGAACTCCAAGCTCGAAGTCTACGACGCTGAGATGTCCAACACGACTTCCCAGATCCTCGACTTCTTCATCCGCAAGCAACAAGGGTAATCCGCGCCGGAGAACGAAAGTCGTCCGAGCCGGATGATTCCGGCTCAGGAAGAGAGGCATAAAAATGGGAATTTCAATCGGCGGCGAAGAAAAGGTCAAATCCGAACCCAACGTCGTCCCCCTTTGCGACGTCCTGCTCGTCCTGCTGATTATCTTCATGGTGGTGACGCCGCTTGTCCAGAAAGGCGTGGATGTCAGGCTACCGGTTGCCCTGAATACAATCCTTATGCCCGATAATCCCGAGGTCGTCCTGGCTATGAGAAGAGACGGCACGATGTACGTCAACCAGGATCAGGCCACGATGGATAACCTCCAGACTCTGCTCGAAGAGGCGTTCCTAACGGCTAGCGAGAAAAAGCTCTACCTGAAGGCCGACCAGGAACTCGAGTATGGGAAGATCGTGGACGTCATCCAGGTCGTCAAGGACGCCGGCATCGAGATCATGGGCATTATCACCGAGGTGAAAACCGAAAAAGGCGGGTAGCCCGCCAGAGCTTGCCTGCTCACTTCGAACCCTTGACCCGAGGCGAGAGGGCGGAGGCGCGATCCTCCTCTCGCCTCGCGGCTTTTCCCCTCCCAATTCCCAAAGGTAATCCCGGTAGAGATGGCTGAACCGGATGGACCCCTGCTTTAGCTAAGCGCGGCGGGACTTCGCGGATTTCCGCAGCGGCTCGTTGAGGCTGCCGGTGCGATAGCCCTCGAGGTCGAGCGCAATATACGCATATCCGAGCTTCTTGAGCCCGGCGATCACTTTTCGGCGGGCGCTTTCAGTCATGAGCTTCCCGAACTCCTCAGGCCTGACCTCAAGCCGGGCGATCTCCCCGTGGTGCCGGACCCTGACCTGGGTGAGGCCGATCTTCCTGATGATATCTTCGGCCCGGCCGACTTTGAGCAGCGTCCGGCGCTCGATCGCGGTGTAATACGGGAACCGCGAAGCCAGACAGGCCAGGGACGGCTTGTCCCAAGTGGGAAGCCCCATTTCTTTTGAGAGGAGCCGGATTTCCACCTTGGTCAGCCCGGCCTCGCGCAGTGGGGAGCGAACCTTGAGTTCCCGGCCGGCTCTGGCGCCGGGACGATAATCGCCCTGATCATCAAAGTTCGACCCATCGAGCACATAAGGTATGGATTTCGCCGTGGCCAGTTCCCTGAGGCGGGAAAAGAGCTCCTGTTTGCAGTAATAGCAGCGCAGGGGAGAATTTTCGGCGAATTTGGGGTTTTCGACCTCCTCGGTTTTTATGAGAAGAGGCTTGATGCCAAGCGTCCTGGCCGTTCTGGCCGCAGCCCGGACCTCTCTCTCCGGATAGGTCTCGGAGCGGGCGATGACGGCCAGGACGTTCCTCCCCAGCTCTTCGGCGGCAACGTTGAGCAGGTAGGTGCTGTCCACGCCTCCCGAAAAGGCGACCAGGACGTCTCCCATGCGGCGGAGGATGCGGCGGAGCTTCTTTTCTTTCTTTGCCGTCGATATCCCGATCCGGCTCTTTGCTGTCATTTCTCTCCCTGAGTCTGGGCTGACCTGCCTTGGGCCATTTTTTTCACTTCGCGGACAAGTTCGGCGATGATCCTTCCCTCCTCGATCCGGCGAACCGGCCGGCCCCTTTTAAAAAGGACCGCGACTCCGCGGCCGCAGGCGATCCCGATGTCCGCTTCCCGCGCTTCTCCGGGCCCGTTGACCATGCAGCCCATCAGCGCCACCTTCAGGGGGACGTGGATGGCGGCCAGCCGCTTTTCGATCTCGGGGACGACTTTCATCATGTCCACCTCGGCCCGGCCGCAGGTCGGACAGGAGATGAAGTCAATGCCTCTTGCGCGAAGGCCGAGACTTTCGAGGATGAGGTAGGCCACGCGGACCTCCTCCTCCGGCGGCGCGGTCAGGGACACCCTGATCGTGTCGGCCAGCCCCTCGCTCAAGAGTAGGCCCAGTCCTACAGCGGATTTCACGGTGCCGGAATGTGGACTTCCGGCTTCGGTGATCCCGGCATGGAAGGGATAATCCACCCTTTCGGCCAACAGCCGGTAAGCCGCGATGGTCCGGCCGGCATCCGAGGCCTTCAAAGACACCTTGATCAGGTCAAATCCAAGGTCCTCAAGCAGCCGGATGTGGCCCAGAGCGCTCTCCACCATCGCCTCGGGGGTGGCCTCTCCGTGTTTTGCCAGCAGGTCTTTCTCCAGCGATCCTGAATTCACGCCTATCCTGATGGGAACCCTCTGCAGCCGGGCGGCTCTCACGACCTCCTTCACCTTCTCCTTCGAGCCGATCGTCCCCGGATTCAGCCGCAGTCCGTCCACACCCGCACGCAGGGCGGCCAGTGCCAGCCTGTGATCGAAATGGATATCGGCGATGATCGGCAGGCTGACGAGCTTGCGGATGGCCGTCAACGCTTTGGCCGATCTCTCATCGGGGACGGCCAGTCGGACGATCTCACAACCGGCCTTCTCCAGCCGTTTGATCTGGGCCACCGTCCGGCTGACCTGATGGGTCAGGGTCTTGGTCATCGATTGAACGACGACCGGCGCCCCTCCCCCGATCGGCACCTTGCCGACCATTATCTGTTTCGTGCGCCGCCGCGGATAGACAAGACCTCCGCGCGCTGTCACGTGAATGGCCAGACATTCAGTTCGCTTTGCCAGCTCTTTTTCCCTCATGTCTTATTATCGCCCTAGAGCGAGAGATTGGGAGGAGGAAGTCCGTGGACGACTGAGCGGGCACGGTTTCTCGACCGAAGGGAGTTTGCTGATTTGCGGAAGCAAAGCAGCGGGGGTTCCAAGGGGGATGGCCCTCTTGGTCGCAGGACGGAGTCCGAGAAGGGGAGGCAGGGAGCGAAGCGAGCGTTGGAAGGGGGAAAGCGCAGCTTTCTCCCTCCAAAGGGACGATGTGGGAAGCGAGCGGGCTGACGATCCCAAGCTCGAGCTCTCTTTACCATGGGATCAGACTCTCCCAGCCGTTGGGCATCCGCTTGACGATATCGTTGAGGATGATGAAGACGATAAGGAAGATGAAGATCACGAACCCTACCTGCATCCAGATCTGCCGGACCTTGGGGCTGAAATCGCGCCTTAACAGGGCCTCCAGGGCGAGGACGAAGATCTGGCCGCCGTCGAAGACCGGGATCGGGAAAAGGTTGATGACGCCGAGCTGGAGGCTGATGAGCCCGATCCAGCTCAGCATGGCCAGGAAGCCCATCTGCCAGGCCATATACGAAACCCTGGCGATCTCCAGCGGCCCGCCGAGCTGCTCGGTGGGAGCGCGGCGCAGGATCAGGTCCCTGACGAAGCGGACGATCAGGAAAGTGTTCTTGACGTTATCCCTCACGCTCTGGACGACCGCTCCGAGGAGGCCGTATTTTTTCAATACGGACTGGGCGTCGGGACGCACGCCGATCTTTCCAACTTTGCCCTCGAGCCGAGGCGTAACGCGCAAATGGAGGGTCTCCCCCTGCCGGTCCACCTCGAACTCGAGCTCCCGGTTGGGGTTCTTTTCCAGGTAATCGATGAACTGAAAGAAATAGATCGGCCGGCCGTCAGCCGAAAGGATGATGTCGCCCTGCTTCAGCCCGGCCTTCTCGGCCGGCGAGCCCGGGGTAACCGCCTGGATCTGGGTGAGGAACTTGCCCATAAAGCCGGCGTATCCCAAAGCATAGCGGGTTCTCTTTTCAGTCCGGAACTCGATCTCCCGGGTTTCGCTTCCCCTCTGAATTTCGACGGCTATGGACCTGTCCGGCTTGCTCCCTACGGTCAGCTCGACATCGCCCCAGGTCTTGACCTGTTCTTTGTCCACGCTGAGGATCTCGTCATCGAGCTCGAACCCGGCCTTCTCCGCGGGAGAGCCGGGCTCGATATAGCCGATGACCGGCTTCTCGTCCTGCCACGCCGGCACTGTAACACCGATCATATTGATGACCGAAAAGATGAGAATGGCCAGGAGGATGTTCATCACCGACCCCATGACCATGACCAGGAACCTCTCCCAACGGGTCTTGGCCAAGAAATGGTCGGGTGGCAGAGTCACCTTCCCGCCTTCCGAAAAAAGCTCCCCTTCGCCCAGGAACTTGACGTATCCCCCCATGGGGATCAGGCTGATCCGGTAGTCCGTCCCCTTTTTCCGGATGCCGAAGAGCCGTTTGCCATAGCCGAACGAGAAGGTCTCGACACGGATGCCGACCAGCTTGGCGGTGAAGAAATGGCCGAACTCATGGATGAAGACGAGGACGCCGAAGACGACGAGGAAAGAGAGGATAGTGCCGAACAATGTGCCCATGTCTAGTGCCTTTGCCTGAGGATATTTTCGGTCTGCGCCCGGGTTTCCCGGTCAACGGCCAAAACCGCTCCCAGCGATTCCACCTCACTGATCCGGTGCCGTCCCAGGATCTCGCCGACCACGGAATGGATATCGGTGAACCCGATCCGCCGCTCCAGGAATGCCTCCACGGCCACTTCATTGGCCGCGTTGAGGGCGACGGGAAAGCTCTTTCCGGCTTCCAAGGCCCGCTTGGCGAAGACGATCAGCGGGTAGCGTGCTTCATCGACTTCGGTGAATTCGAG